>NZ_JASGBV010000161.1:3079-3958 GCF_030053245.1 Stenotrophomonas sp. RS-48 | reverse complement strand
TGACAGCTACCCTGTAGACATCGTAAAGTACTGAGCCGCCCCCAACTCGGCGCTTGGCCAATTGCCCGCCTAGATCTCGAATCCTTGCCTCTTCCCAGACCTCCAGTTGATATGCAGTAGCCATCAACAACCCAAGGCAGGAGAATCAACGCCATGGGGAGTAACCCAGACGCCGCGGTCTATTTTTCCAATGATGTTCCCCGTGCAGACAAGCGCAACTCTCTACAGTTCGCCATGAATGGCACCACGTCATATCAATCGCCCGTTCGATCCTCCCCTGCGTGCGCCGCCCTTCCCTTCCTGAGTACACGGCCGCAGTGCCCGAAACGCACGACGCTCCACCTTCAGCAACAAACCGCCGGGGTGAGAGTCTGGGTTGCATGGACTAATGTCTGGACTGAAAAGGTCCGTGTGCCGACAGATCGCAGTGAGCCAGGCTGAAACGAAAAAAGACGCCGAAGCGTCTCTTTTCAATGAACTACAGTCTTCCTTGGAAATCTGCAGATCCATAATTGGAGCGGGAAACGAGACTCGAACTCGCGACCTCAACCTTGGCAAGGTTGCGCTCTACCAACTGAGCTATTCCCGCAGATTCCGTTCGACCTGCGTCGAAGGAGCGCTATTGTGTCGAGATTTCAGCAATGCGTCAACAGAAATTTCATCACCGCTCCCGTTCCTTGTTCAGGTTCGGATGAGCCCTTGGGGACTAGATGTACGCCGGTAGCAAGCGCCTACATCGGAAAAATTCCAGTGTGCTCCAGCGCCCCCCCCTGGCTGCCGGAGCTATGCCTCACCACTCTGCGGGCCCTTCGCGCCGATCCAGCTCGCCCAGCACTGAGTGCGTGCCTCCCAACATCATGAAAACACTATGCTCTTTTG
>NZ_JASGBV010000161.1:0-2663 GCF_030053245.1 Stenotrophomonas sp. RS-48 | reverse complement strand
ACTGGCAGGCGGCACAGGTCGAGGACTTCAAGTACGACAAGGCCGGTAACCTGTTTGATGGACCGAAGCTCAATGGGCTGATCAAGCATAACCGTGTGTTGGTTTATCAAGATAAGCGGTACCGCTATGACCGATTCGGACGGCTATTTGAGAAGCGGGTTGGTAGCAATTGGGTGCAGTATTTTGAATACGATGCCGAACATCGGTTGGCTTGTGTGAATCAACACCGTAGTGGCGAGGAGCACAGGACTTTAAACAAATCACAGGGCACAATTATGGATCACTAGAAGCAAAAGTCGAGGCATCACGCAGAACCGCCTCACTAACCAATTCAAAAGTGAAATCAAATGAAAAAGCACACACAATTTGCCCATAGCGACGTCAACTTTAACGATTCACTCCCGGGAATAAGTAAAGACTTACTAGAGTCATTACTCGCCCATAATTTCCCAGGAAGGGATCACTTTATAACGTTTTATTCTAATCAAAATGGCGGTTTTTTTGACGGAGGCGCATACATCTACAGGGAAGACTTTCACACCATAAAACCAGGCGACCATAACTTGTTTGGAATAGAAGCATTCAATTTTATATCCACATTCGAAGGACAAGAGAGCGCGAGACTACTATCAAAACTAAAAATAATTGAATACAGAACGACCGCTCACAAGGTCAATGCGAAGTTTCTCAAGGAAAACATCCCCTTCGCAGGCGATGCTGGCGATAACGACTTTTGGCTGAACACATTAACCGGATCCATCAACTACACCATAACCAACGAGCTCACGATCCATCCAAAAACTATATTTATCGCCCCTGATTTTCGCACCTTCTGCGATGCAATAAGGGGCTCACTAAAACCCACCAGAGAACATTGATATCTCTCACACTCTAAAATACAGCGGCAACGGTTGCAGAACCACTCAAATAACTGCAGCCGTCGCCAATTAATCAGTGAGGCGAATAATAGACAACCTGCAACATGCCTGCCGCCGCTCCCGACCTACGATCGAGGCCTGATCAGCCTGTAGGCCTTTACGTCAATTCGTGTGTGCCGATAGATGGCCGCACGACCGTAACATATAGCAAAAGAAATTTTTCCTACACCGCTATCCGACCCTGGAAAATGCGAGGCTTTGCGGCTCAGACGTTTTGCGTCTGCTTCAGACACGTTGCATCTGATCATTGCGCCGACGCGGCGCTCGGCATCGACCAATCCGTTTTTGTCTTGCCGCGTTTTCAGGCCAGGCGCTGGATAGGCGTTCGTCGCTGGATTGCGACGCCCTCTGCCAGAAGACAACGGGATGAGTTGTAGGGGATTTCTGCTTAACGTCTTGTGAGCACAGCGCTGTCATCAATCCGGTGAGTGCGTGTTCCGCATTGTTTGCTGCGCGATGGCTGCAGCAAGCGCTGAATGCGGGCACATCCTCAATCGACGTCAACGGACGTCCAGGAGCGTCAATGATGACCCAGCCCATTCAAGCATTGGTGCTCGACACCGAGCACAGCATCCTTCGCCGGCCCGGCGTGGAGCGCAAAACCGGCTGCAAGCGGGCGCATATCTATGCGCTGATTACCCAGGGCAAGTTTCCCAAGCCGATCAAGCTCGGCGTGCGCGCCGTCGGTTGGGACTCGCTGGGGGTCGAGCGCTAGCCGATCGACCGCGTTTCGCCCGCGACTGAGGGCCGCCGTCATGCACGTGACTGCGATCATCTCAACCAAGGGCGGGGTGGGCAAGACCACCACCGCTGCCAACCTCGGGGGTTTGGCTGCCGATGCCGGGCTACGGGTTCTGCTGCTGGACCTGGACGTGCAGCCTACCCCCTCCAGCTATTTTGCTTTGCCGGAGCGTGCACCGACCGGTTGCTACGAGCTGCTGGCCTACAACGGGTGCCGACGGTCGCAGTTGATCAGCCACACGGCCATCCAGGGCCTGGACTTGGTGCTGTCGAATGACGCGCAAGGCCAGTTGAACACCCTGCTCCTGCATGCGCCCGATGGCCGGTTGCGGCTGCGCAACCTGTTGCCGCTGTTCCGGCCGCACTACGACCTGCTGTTGATCGACACCCAGGGCGCCCGCAGCGTACTGCTGGAGATGGCCATCCTGGACTCCGATTTGCTGCTGTCGCCGGTCACACCGGAGATCCTGGCCGCCCGTGAGTTGCGTCGGGGCACGCTGCAATTGCTCAAGGACCTGGGCCCGTACCGCCATCTCGGCATCGAGCCACCGCCGATGCGCTTGCTGATCAACTGTGTCCATCCCGTATCGAGCAATTCTCGGGCCGTGCCAGCGGCATTTTTGAAGGTCTAGTTCTTGCCGGTCGGCTTTGCCTGGCGAACAGCGATATCGGTCAATGACGTGGGTACATCTCCCGCTCTCGTGTGGTCGAGGAAATGCACATCGATGCCGAAGCCCTCAGCTCAGCCATCAATCCGCTACGTCAACTAACCGGGATCGCCGTACTTGAAAATGTACTGAAGTTTCGTCGCTGCCAGTGGATTCAGTGGCCGACTGCCCTGAAACGAAAAAAGACGCCGAAGCGTCTGATTTCAAAGACCTACAGACTTCCATGGAACTCTGTCGATCGACAATTGGAGCGGGAAACGAGACTCGAACTCGCGACCTCAACCTTGGCAAGGTTGCGCTCTACCAACTGAGCTAT
>NZ_JASGBV010000160.1:572-2304 GCF_030053245.1 Stenotrophomonas sp. RS-48 | reverse complement strand
GCTCTTTAAAGGCGTCCGGACTTGACTGCGGATACGCCACCAATGAGCTGAACGAATCCCTTGACTCCAATGCATCACGCGATGGGAAGAACAGAATAGATCCATTGATCTGATCCACCCAGGCATAGAAAGAAACGAGGCGCCCATCAAACTTTTCCGGCTGGGACAACAGAGCAGACATCGTAGTCATGCACGTTTCAGCCCCCGCCTCGTTGCCACGGATTTTACAGCTCCCCGGCGTATCCGCGAGCCCCTCATTCTGTTTAGATGAAGAGCAAGCACCCAGAACCAAAACAAGCGTGATAACTGGAAACACCCAGCGCCCAGCATTCATCATTTCACCTTAAAGAAGTAGTCTTCCGCCGCAATGTACGCGCTTGGGTTCGATCGCGCATTGACTGCTCCATTCATTCCCCTGAAGTCGAACCCCATGACTGATCCGCTTGGAGTGGCTACGTAGCTATTTACGCCTGCAGATCTTGCTCGCTCCAAGTCACCGCGATAAAGGCTCCCCTCCCAGCGACCGCCGCAGAAACAGGATCCCTTCCAGTAGCTGAATGCGGTATTCACTGGATGTGTATGAGCAATTGCCACCCTCACACCTGGTCCGGAGTAGTTGTTCTGCCCTTGAACTACGCTGCCCGCTCCAACACCCGAAGTCGCATCACCCAGAGCAAAATTGACAGTCGTATAGGACTGGTCGGAAAGCTGTGCGATATCAGCTCCCACTTCCAAGTTAGTTGCGCTGGTTACAGGCCTCGCGACTTCCCGCTGCTGATGCGTGAAGTGCATGGCAAGCCGCTGGTCTATTTCGACAACGCCAACACCGGCCAGAAACCGGTGCAGGTGATCGGCGCGGTGGATGAGTTCTATCGCCGCTACAACGCCAACGTCAGCCGCGCGGTGCATGCCCTGGGCAGTGAAGCCACCGATGCCTACGAAGGTGCGCGCAACAAACTGGCGCGCTTCCTCAACGTGCGCCCCAGCGATCTGGTGCTGTGCAGCGGCACCACCTTCGCCATCAACCTGGTGGCATACTCGTGGGCGCTGCCGCGATTGAAGTCCGGTGATGTAATCCTGGTCTCGCGCATGGAGCACCACGCCAACATCGTGCCGTGGCAGCTGGTCGCGCAGCGTACCGGCGCCACCATCCGCGTGGCCGAGATCACCCCGGATGGCGCGCTCGACCTTGATGCGCTGCGTGCGGCCATGACCCCCGAGGTCAAGCTGCTGGCGGTCACCCACGTGTCCAATGTGCTCGGCACGGTCAACCCGGTGCGCGAGATCTGCCGTGAGGCGCGCAAGCGCGGCATCATCACCGTGGTGGACGGTTCGCAGGCCGCGCCACACCGCAAGGTCGACGTCGCCGCGATCGGCTGCGACTTCTATGCCATCACCGGCCACAAGATGTGCGGACCGACCGGCACCGGCGCCCTGTGGGCACGCCGCGAGCATCTGGACGCGATGCCGCCGTTCCTCGGCGGTGGCGAGATGATCAAGGAAGTCAGCTTCGAGGGCACCGTGTTCAACGATGCCCCGCACAAGTTCGAGGCCGGCACCCCGAACATCGCCGGCTTCATCGGGCTGGGCGTGGCCGCCGACTACCTGCAGGACATCGGCCAGGAGCACGTGGAGGCGCGGGAAGCCGAGCTGCTCGCCCACTTCACCGAAGAGCTGCGCCGCGTCGAAGGCCTGCGCATCATCGGTGAAGCGCCGGAGAAGGCGGCCGTGA
>NZ_JASGBV010000160.1:0-562 GCF_030053245.1 Stenotrophomonas sp. RS-48 | reverse complement strand
TCCCGCTGCTGATGCGTGAAGTGCATGGCAAGCCGCTGGTCTATTTCGACAACGCCAACACCGGCCAGAAGCCGGTGCAGGTGATCGGCGCGGTGGATGAGTTCTATCACCGCTACAACGCCAACGTCAGTCGCGCGGTGCATGCCCTGGGCAGCGAAGCCACCGATGCCTCCTCAACGTGCGCCCCAGCGATCTGGTGCTGTGCAGTGGCACCACCTTCGCCATCAACCTGGTGGCGTACTCGTGGGCGCTGCCGCGATTGAAGTCCGGTGATGTGATCCTGGTCTCGCGCATGGAGCACCACGCCAACATCTTGCGGGCACGCCGCGAGCATCTGGACGCGATGCCGCCGTTCCTCGGTGGTGGCGAGATGATCAAGGAAGTCAGCTTTGACGGCACCGTGTTCAACGATGCCCCGCACAAGTTCGAGGCCGGCACCCCGAACATCGCCGGCTTCATCGGCCTGGGCGTGGCCGCCGACTACCTGCAGGGCATCGGCCAGGAGCACGTGGAGGCGCGGGAAGCCGAGCTGCTCGCCCACTTCACCGAAGAGCTGCGCCGC
>NZ_JASGBV010000021.1:0-15880 GCF_030053245.1 Stenotrophomonas sp. RS-48 | reverse complement strand
GGGAAACGAGACTCGAACTCGCGACCTCAACCTTGGCAAGGTTGCGCTCTACCAACTGAGCTATTCCCGCTTGGGAGGCAAAATTCTACCCATTCTGGAAGGAGCGTCAAGGCCTTTTTTCAACCGCGCGCGTCCAGCACCTGCGCCCTTCGCACCCGGATGGGCATCCGGTGTGCCGCCGATCAACCGCTGCCCAGCTTCTTCTGTCGTGAGCGCTCGCGTGCGGCACGCTCGTCCTCGCGCAGGCTCGGCCAAGCCGCGTGCAGATACTGCAGGCCGGACCACAGCGTCAGCACCGCCGCGATGGCCAGCGTCCAGTCACCGATGTGGAAGATCGGCCAGCCCATCCAGATGTCCTCGACCGCCACGCTGGGCGCCACCGAGTACAGCAGGCACAGCAGCGCAACCATCTGCGCGGTTGTCTTCACCTTGCCGATCATCGCCACCCGCACCTTGGCACGCTGGCCAAGCTCGGCCATCCATTCGCGCAATGCCGAGACCGCGATTTCGCGGCCAACGATGACGGCGGCCCAGAACGCCATCCACGGCGTCGGATGCCCCTGCACGATAAGGAACAGCGCCACCGCCACCATCAACTTGTCCGCCACCGGGTCGAGAAAGGCGCCGAACGCCGATTCCAGCTGATAGCGGCGGGCGATCCAGCCATCGAGCCAATCGGTGATCGCGGCCAAGCCGAAGATCGCCGCCGAAGCGAAGTTGGTCCAGGTGTAGGGCAGGTAGAACACCAGCACCAGCACCGGGATCATCACGATCCGCAACAGCGTCAGCCAGGTGGGCAGGGTCAACTTCATGCTTGCGCGCTTCTCTCTCTAATCGGCCGCATCGGGCGTGGCCAACCCGTGCAGGTTAGCGTAGATACGGGCCGCGAGGGCATCATTGATGCCTTCCACCTTGGCGATCTCCGCTTCACCGGCCGCCTTCAGGCCGACCAGCCCACCGAAATGCTTCAGCAGGCTGGCACGACGACGCGGGCCGATGCCCGGGATGTCTTCCAGCCTGCTGGTCATGCGCGCCTTCTGCCGGCGGCCGCGGTGACCGGTGATGGCGAAGCGGTGCGCCTCATCGCGCACCTGCTGGATGAACTGCAGGGCGGGATTGGCGGCACCGGGGCGCAGCTCGCGGCCGTCGGGCATGACCAGCGCCTCATGACCGGCGCGGCGCTCCACGCCCTTGGCCACGCCCACCAGCAATACGCCCTCCACGCCCAGGTCGGCCAGCGCTGCCTGCGCCTGCGCCAGCTGGCCGGCGCCACCGTCGATCAGCAGCACGTCGGGCAGTACGCCCTGCTCTTCCACGGCACGGCGGAAGCGGCGGTCGATGGCCTGACGCATGGCGGCATAGTCGTCGCCCGGCTCGATGCCGCTGATGTTGTAGCGGCGATATTGGGCACGCACCGGACCGGCCGCATCGAAAACCACGCAGGACGCCACGGTCGCCTCACCCAGCGTGTGGCTGATGTCGAAGCACTCCACGCGCTTGACCGGCTCGGCCAGGCCCAGCATCTCGCGCAGGGCTTCGCTGCGTACGTGCTGCGCGTTGCGGCTGTTGAGCTCGGTGGCCAGCGTCAGCTGCGCGTTGCGGCTGGCCAGCTCTACATAACCGGCGCGCTCGCCGCGCACGTTCCACTTCAGCTGCACCTTGCGCTCGGCCGAAGCAGACAGCGCGGCCATCAGCAGATCGGCATCCGGAATCTCGCGATCCAGCAGGATCTCGCGCGGTGGCTCGAACTCGATGTAGTACTGGGAGACGAACGCCGCCAGCACTTCCTGCGGGCTGTCCTCGCCATTGGTGCGGGGGAAGAACGGGCGGGTGCCCAGGTTGCGCCCATCGCGGAATGCCAGCAGCAGCACGCAGGCCTGCGATCCCTGCATGGCCACGGCCAGCACGTCCAGGTCGGCGGCGCGGCCATCGACGTACTGGCGGGTCTGCATGCTGCGCAGCGACGAAATCAGATCACGCAGGCGCGCGGCCTGCTCGAACTCCAGTGCTTCACTGGCAGCCTGCATCTGCTCACCCAGTTCCCGGGTCAGCTCATCGCTCTTGCCTTCCAGGAACAGCGCCGCGCGGCGCACCGACTCGGCATACTCGCCTGCCGGTACCAGCTCGACGCAGGGGGCACTGCAGCGGCCGATCTGGTACTGCAGGCACGGCCGTGAGCGGTTGCGGAACACGCTGTCCTCGCAGCTGCGCAGCTTGAACAGCTTGTGCATCAGGTTCAGCGTCTCGCGCACCGCGGTGACACCCGGATACGGCCCGAAATAGCGGCCGGGGATCGCACGCGGCCCCCGGTGCAGGGCGATGCGTGGCCATTCCTCGCGGGTCAGCAGCACGTGCGGGTAGGTCTTGTCGTCACGCAGGGAGACGTTGTAACGCGGTGCCAGCGACTTGATCAGCTGGTTTTCCAGCAGCAGCGCCTCGGCCTCCGAGCGCGTGACAGTCACATCCATCCGCGTGATCTGCGAGATCATCGACATGATCCGCGCGTTCTTCGGGCTGCCATTGAAATAGCTGCCCACGCGGTTGCGAAGCGCGCGTGCCTTGCCGACGTACAGCAGGGTGTCGTCGGCGGCGTACATGCGGTACACCCCGGGGGCGGTACTGAGTTGGGCCGCGAAGGCCTTGCCGTCGAAGGCCGGGACGGGGACGTCGGTCATTCGCTGATCGGTACTTCGCTGAGTACACCACTGTCAGGGTCGAAACGCAGCACGGCGTGCGCGTCGGTCTCGGCGATCCACACCGCGCCCGCGCCCACGGCCAGGCCGGCCGGGCCATGCAGGCGCCGTGGCAGCGGTTGTGTGGTCAGTTCGCCGCCGCCCAGGCGCAGCGTGCGCAGGCGACCGTTGCCGGTATCGGCAATCCACAGCAGCGGTGCGCCCGGACTCAGTGCAATCGCCTGCGGGAACTGCAGGCTGGCGTGGGCACGCGGGCCGTCGGCTTCACCGAAGCGCCATGTGCCCTGCCCGAGCAGTGTCTGCACCAGATCCCCACGCAGCTGCAGCGCGCGGATCGAAGACCCCAGCGCGTCGGCCACGTACAGGACCTGTTGTACTACGGCAAGCGCGGTGGGTTGCGCGAAGGCAGCCAGATGCCCACTGCCGTCACGCTCGTCGATCGCGCCACTGCCGGCGCGCCATTGCAGGCTGCGCTGGCCGAGGTGGTAGCTCCAGATCCGGTTGTCACCCGCCATGGCGATATGCAGCTGGTTGTCGGCGATGGCGAGGCCGACCGGATGATCCAGCGGCACCTGCCGCGGCTGGGCGACAGGCCCTTCCACCGGCGCGCCCGGGCGTCCATTGCCGCACAGAGTGTCGACCAGACCGGTCAACAGGTTGATCCGGCGGATGGCGTGGTTGCCGGTGTCGGCGACGTACAGGGCGTCGCGCTCGAGCACCAGTGCCTGCGGCCTGTGGAAGGCGGCCTCGGCCAGATTGCCATCCATGAAATCCGCGGTCCCCAGCCCGAACTGACGAAGCACGCGGCCGCCATGGCTGCATTCGAGAATGCGGTGATGGCCGCTGTCAGCGATGTACAGGCGCTCGGTGCTGACCGCCAGGCCCAGCGGAAAGCGCAACGCATGCCGCGGCTCGGGGTGCAGCTCGTTGCCACCGCGCGGCGGGGCCGAGGGTGCACCCTCGCACAGTGCGTTCAGCGCGCGCTCGAGCTCGCCCGCAGCGCCCTGCCCGACCAGCCGCTGCCGCTCGCGTCCCTGCGCGTCGAGGAGGACCAGGGTCGGCCACGCGGTGACGCCGAAACGGCGCCAGCCGTCCCAATCCGCATCCAGCAGTACCGGGGCGGTCAGGCCCTGGCGGCGCAGCAGTTTCAACGCGGCATCGGCGTCGCGCTCGAAGTCGAAGCGCGGCACCTGCAGCACCAGCGGCTGCAGCTTGCCCGGATGGCGCGACAGCCATTGGCCGAACTCGGCCAGACGTTGTGCGCTCCAGGCAGAGGCAGCGTTGACGAACAGCAGCGCGACCGGCCGGCCGCGCAGTTCCGCCAGGGTGCAGGGGGTGGCATTGAGCCAGGTGGCGAACTCGGGCAGGTCCGGGACAGGCTGGGCGTTCATGCCCTGATTATGCCGGAGTCGACGTCATGCAACAGTCGTGCCACCGCACGTTCTGCCGCTTGGTCAACCAGGGTCCAGACCTGCTCGAAATGATCGCTGCCACCGGTGTACGGATCCGGAATGGCGGCCGCGCCCTGCCCGCCTGACCATGGCAGGTACAGGGCCAGGCGCTGGCGCTCCTGCGCGGTGGCCAACCGTCCGGCATCGCGCAGGTTGGCCTCATCGGCGCAGAGAATCCAGTCGAAGCGCTGGAAGTCATCGGCGCGCAGCTGGCGGGCACGCAGCCCGCTGATGTCAACGCCATGGCCGGCTGCGCAGGCGATCGCCCGCCGGTCCGGCGGCTCGCCCACGTGCCAGTCGCCGGTGCCGGCCGAATCGACCTGCACTCGGCCGGCCAATGGGGATGCCTCCAGGCGCGCGCGCAATGCCCCCTCGGCCATCGGCGAGCGGCAGATGTTGCCCAGGCAGACGACCAGCAGCTTCATTGCGGGGTCATGGCCCGCAGCACCGCCTCGGCCCGCTCCAGGTCCTCCGGGGTGTCGATGCCAGGCGGAAACGCTTCAGGCGAGATGGCGACGCTGATCGGGAAGCCGGCTTCCAGCACGCGCAGCTGCTCCAGCGCTTCGATCTGCTCCAGCCGGCCCGGCGGCATCGCCGCGACCTGCTGCAGGAAGCCGGCGCGGTAACCGTAGATGCCGATGTGACGAAGCCACTGGTGGCCTTCAGGCAGGGCCTCGCGGCTGCGTGCGAAACCGTCCCGGTGCCAGGCGATCGGGGCGCGGCTGAAGTACAGCGCCTCGTTGCGCACATTGCGCACCAGCTTGACCACGTTCGGATCGAACAAGGTCTCGGCGTCCTCGACCGTCGTAGCCAGGGTCGACATCGGCGCCGCGCCATCGACCAGCGCCTCGGCCACGGCGCGGATGCCGGCCGCCGGCGCGAACGGCTCATCGCCCTGCAGGTTCACCACCACGGTGTCGTCGTCCCAGCCGGCGATGCGCGCGCACTCGGCCAGGCGATCCGTGCCGGATGCATGCGATGCGGCGGTCATCGCCACCTTCACTTCGCCCAGGCCCGCCAGTGCGTCGGCGATCCGCTGATCGTCGGTGGCCACCCATACCTCGCGCGCGCCAGCCAGCAGCGCACGGCGCGCCACATGCAGCACCAGCGGATCGCCGCCGAGCAGGCGCAGCGGCTTGCCCGGCAGCCGCGAGGCGGCATAGCGGGCGGGGATGGCAACGACGAATTCAGTCATGCGGGCAGTACTCGGCAGGCTCGTTACAACGGGAATGTGGCCAGCGGCGCCTGATTGCAAGCGTCGCCCGGCCGCTCAGTTCGGTCGCAGCTTGTCCAGGCGATCGGTCAGCGCCACCCAGAACGCGGCAGGCAGTTCAGCGCGCAACGGCACGGCGTAATACCAGTCATTGCCGAACGCGCGGCACTTCACCGCGTCCTTCTCGGTCATCAACACCGGCAGCTGGCTACCAAAGGACAGTTCCTGCGGCTGGTAGGCATGGTGATCGGCGAAGGCATGCGGCACCACGCCGATGCCACGCGCACGCAGCATGTCGAAGAAGCGCTGTGGATGGGCGATGCCCGCCACGGCATGCACGCGCTGGCCCTTGAAATAGCCCAGCGGGCGCGCACGCCCCCCCGCGAGAGGCTGTGCGGTGTCGATATGCAGGGCCATCGGCCATTGACCGAATCCGCAGGCCTGCGCCGCGCCGTCCTCATCCGTCTGGCCCAGGTTGACCACGCGGAAATCGCACTCGGCAGCGCGGCTGACCGGCTCGCGCAACGGGCCGGCCGGGATCATCCGGCCGTTGCCGTAGCGGCGCTGCGCATCCACCACTTCGATTTCGATGTCACGCGCCAGCCGGTAGTGCTGCAGGCCGTCGTCGCAGACGATCACATCGCAACCGGCCTCGATCAGCGCACGGCCCGCCGCCACCCGATCGCGATCGACGCGCACCGGCACGCCGGTCTTCCAGGCAATCAGCACCGGCTCATCGCCGCCGGTTGCAACCGGCGTATCGGCCTTTACCCACTGCGCCTTGTCGGCGTTCTCGCGGCCATAGCCACGGCTCGCCACGCCTGGCGTCCAGCCGGCCGCGCGCAGACGCTCGACCAGGGCGATGGTCAACGGCGTCTTGCCGGTGCCGCCAGCGGTGATGTTGCCGACCACGATGACCGGCACCGGCAACGTGTGGCGCTTGCGCCAACCACGCTGGTACAGGCGTCGCCGCAGCGCGGTGACGCCGGCATACAACGGAGCCAGCAGGCGCATGGGCCATGGAACCGAACTGCCGTCATACCAGTACGGCGGGGTCTGGGTACCCTTGCCTGCCATCAGTCCTGCCTTTCGCGGAACTGCATGCTGTGCAGGTGCTGGTACAGGCCACCCATGGCAAGCAGCTCATGATGGGTGCCACGTTCGACGATGCGGCCGTGATCCATCACCAGCACCTGGTCGGCGTGCTCGATGGTGGACAGGCGGTGGGCGATCACCAGCGTGGTGCGCTCCGGCATCAGTCGCTGCAGCGCGTCCTGCACCAGCCGTTCGGATTCATTGTCCAGCGCCGCGGTGGCTTCATCCAGGATCAGGATCGGCGCATCACGCAGGATCGCGCGGGCGATCGCCAGGCGCTGGCGCTGGCCACCGGACAGCAGCGCACCGTTCTCGCCCACCGGCGTCTGCAGCTGCTGTGGCATGCGTGCGATGAATTCCCAGGCATTGGCCGCTTCGGCCGCGGCACGGATCTGCTCGTCGGTCGCATCCATGCCATAGGCGATGTTGGCAGCGATGGTGTCGTCGAACAGCATGACCTTCTGCCCGACGATCGCCACCTGCCGGCGCAGGTCAGCCAGCGGATAGTCATCCAGGGGTACGCCGTCCAGCCGGATGACGCCGCCGTTGGGCTCGTAGAACCGTGGCACCAGCCGGATCAGGCTGGTCTTGCCGCTGCCGGAACGACCAACGATGGCGGTGACCGTTCCGGGCCTGGCAACGAAACTGATGTCATCCAGGGCGATGCCGCTGTCTTCGCGATAACGCAGCATCACGTGCTCGAACGACAGTTCACCGCGTACGCGCTGCACGACATGCGTGCCGTCGTCGCGCTCGACCGGCATGTCGATGATGCCGAACAGGCGCTCGGCCGCCGCGACGCCACGCGAGATCGAGGTCTGCACGCTGGTCAGGCGCCGCAGCGAAGGGATGATCGCCATCATCGAGGTCATCAGGCCCATGAACTGGCCCGCATTGAGCTTGCCGGCCAGTGCTTCGCGGGTGGACACCCAGACGATCACCGCCAGGGCCAGCGCAGCGAGGAACTGGACTACGCTGGACGCGGCGGCACGCGTCACTTCAACTTTCATGTTCAGCGCGAGCATGCGGTTGGCCAGGCGCGAGTAACGGGCGATCTCATGCGCCTGCGTGCCATGCACCTTCACTTCCTGCTGCGCGGCGAGCGACTGTTCCGCCGTCTGCGCCATCGTGCCCATGCCGTCCTGGATGCCGCGGCTGATGCGGCGGTAGCGCTTGCCGACATAGGACACGATGCCGCCGATCAGCGGCACCACCAGCAGCATCGCCAGGGTCACCTTCACGCTCATCTGCAGCATCACCACCAGCATGGCGATGATGGTCAGGGTGTCGGCGACCACGGTCTTCAGTGCGTCGGCGCTGGCCTGGGTGACCTGCTCGGTGTCGAAGTTGAGGCGGCTGACCATCACCGGCGTCGCCTCGTTGTCGAAGTGCGAAGACGGCAGGTGCAGGTACTTCTGCAGAACCTGCTCGCGCAGGTCGCGGACCACGCTGCGCCCGGTCTTGGCCAGCGTGTAGTCGCTGACCCAGGTGGCCAGGCTGCGCATCAGGAACAGGCCCAGGATGGTCAGCGGAAGGATCACCGCCATGCGCGGCTCCGGGTTGACGAAGCCCCGGTTGACCAGCGGCTCCATCAGCTTGGTGAAGTGATAGCCGGCCAGTGCTTCGACCACCATCGCGATGACCGCGGCCACCATGAACACCCAATAGGCCCGGGTATAGCCCAGCAGGCGTTTGTAGATCGGCCACACCGGCGCGTGTTTGGAACTCATGGACGCACCTCTGGCGCAGTGGCGATTGCAATACGGCGGAAACCGAGCTGACCGAGCGCATCCTGCGCGGTCACGACGGCCTGGTAGGGAGTACGCGCGTCGGCACGCAGCAGCACGGTCTGTTCGCGATCACTGCCCGCCACAGCGGCAATGGTCTGCTTGACCGACTCGACGTCGCTGCGCAGCACTTCCTGGTCATTGATGAAATAGCGGCCATCGGCATTGATCAGCACGCTCAACGAACGCGGTGGTTCATCGCTGTGCTGCTGGCTGGCGGTGGGCAGCTGCACCTGCAGCGTCGAACGTGCATCGAAGGTGGTGGTGACCACGAAGAAGATGATCAGCACCAGGATGACATCGATCAGCGGTACCAGATCGATATGCGGCTCATCCTGGGATCGGTCGTTGCCGATACGCATCGATCAGGCCTTCGCCGGGGCGGGCGCAGCGGCACGTGCAGCCGATGCCGGTGCAGGCGCCATCACGCCGGGACGGCCATCGAGCGTATCCAGCAACGCGCTGGCTTCCTGTTCCATCTCCACCACGTAGCCGTGGATCCGGCCCTTGAAATAGCGATGGAACATCAGCGCAGGAATCGCCACGATCATGCCGGTGGCGGTGCAGACCAGGGCCTTGCCGATGCCACCGGCCAACTGGTTCACATCGCCCACGCCGTGGTCGAGGATGCCCAGGAACATCTGGATCATGCCGATCACCGTGCCGAGCAGGCCCAGCAGCGGGCCGGCCGAGGCAATGGTGCCGAGCGCGTTGAGGAACCGCTCCATGCGGTGTACCAGGTGGCGGCCGGTGTCCTCGATGCGCTCGCGGATCTGGTCGCGCGGACGATTGCGTGCTTCCAGCGCGGCGGCCAGCAGCGCTCCCAGTGGCGAGTTGGCACGCAGCGTCTGCAGATGGGCAGGATCGAGCTTGCCGCGCGCAGCCCAGTTGCGCACTTCCTGGCCCAGCCCCGGTGGCAGCACTTCAGCGCGCCGCAGGGACCAGAAGCGCTCCAGGACGATTGCCAAAGCCAGTACGCCCAACAGCAGCAGCGGCACCATCGGCCAGCCACCGGCCTTGACCAGTTCCCACACGTTTCAACCCTCCGGCCCAGCGGCCGCCTGTTCGATCGGCGATAGGATAGCAGCCGACCGCGCCCGCCCAGCGGCATCCCACCACCGGGCCGCGTGGATGCGCTGTTCACGCAGCTGCAGGCCTTGTGCGCCAAGCCATATGCGGATCGCGCCGGATTCGGCCGTAGCCAGCACTTCGGCGCCCACGGCGCGCCAGCGCTGCACCACGTCACGTTTCGGGTGGCCAAAACGGTTCTGGTGCCCGGCCGAGACCACGGCCAGCCGGGGAGCCACCGCTGCCACCCAGGCCGGATCCGAACTGCCCCCGCTGCCATGATGCGGAACCAGGACCACGTCCGCGCGCAGCTCGCCGGGCGCCCGCTCCACCAGGCGCCGTTCGGTCGCCGCGCCGATGTCGCCGGCCAGCAGGATCACGCCATGTGCGCTGGCGATGCGCAGCACGCAGCTGTCCTCGTTGCCGGCCGTCGGCACGTCGGGCCCGGGATGCAGCACCTCGAAGTCCACCCCGTCCCACCGCCAGCGAACGCCGCGATGGCAGCTGCCGGCACCGTCGAGGCTGCTGCCTGGGGGTGCCAGCAGCTCCAGGTGCGGCAGCTGCCGGCGCAGCCGCGGCAGTGCGCCGGTGTGATCCAGATGGTCATGACTGAGCACCACGCGACCGGGCGGCACCTGACCCAGCGCACGTACGGCCGGCAGCAGGACCCGTTCATCGCCATCGCCACCGATCGCAGGGCCGACGTCGTACCACAATGCATGCCGTGCCGTGCGCACCAGCACCGCCGTGCCCTGCCCGACATCATGCACCAGCAGCTGCACCTCCCCGGCAGCCGGTATGTCACGTGACGGCCATGACAGCGGCAGGCACAGCAGCGCGCCGGCCAGCACGCCGCCGGCCCCGCGCGGCAGCAACCACCAGAACAGGCCCGCCAAGGCCGCTGGCACGGTCCACGCCGGAGCCTCGGCCAGCCACCACATCGCCTGCGGGTGGTCTGCCAGCGGCTGCAGGGCCTGCCAGCTGAGGTCGAACAGCCAGGACGCTGCGCGCCAGGGCCATCGTCCCGCCCCGCTGTACAGGGCATCCAGAGCGGTGCCAAGCAGTGCCAGTGGCACCACCAGCAGGCTCCACCACGGGATGACCGGCAGATTGACCAGAGGCCCCAGGCGCGCGGCGCCTCCGAACAGGGCCACGCACAGCGGCAGGAGGCCGAGACTGGCCACCCCCTGGGCCGCGAAGAAGGCCTGCAGGCGGCCCCCCACACTGTCGGCGCTTGCCGTCGGCAGGCACCACAGCAGCCAGAGCACGCCACCGAAGCTGAGCCAGAAGCCGGCCGACAGCACGGACAGTGGTGCTGGCAACAGCAGCACCAGGGCCGCCAGTGACACGGCCTGGACCACGTCGGGAGGTCGCCTCCCCCCGCGTGCCAGGGCGATCAGCCCGATCATCAACGCCGTGCGTACGGTCGGCAGTTCCGCGCCGGCCACCAGGGCATAGCCGGCCGCTGCCAGCGCGGCGGAACACGCAGCGGCCTGCGGACGCGGCCAATGACGGGCCAGCGACGGCAACAGCCACCACACTGCGCTGCACAGCAGTGCCGCGCAGCCACCCACCAGGCCCACGTGGAAGCCCGAGATGGCGATCAGGTGGGTCAGCCCCAGCGCACGTAACTGATTCCAATCGGTGTCGGACAGCCATCGGGTATCGCCCAGCGCGAGCGCGCGGATGAAGCGCGATGCGGGGCTGGGAACCTGCATTGCAATCGCATCGCTGCTGCGCTCGCGCCAGGCCAGCAGCCCGTCCGGCGCCTGCAGTTCACGCGCACTGCCCGCTGCACGCACCGTGCCGTGACCGGCAATGCCGGCCAGCACGGCATGACGTTCCGCGTCGAAGCCGCCAGGATTGATCCGCGAGCGTGGCGCCCGCAGCCGCAACGGCAACCGCCACTGCGCCCCCGCACGGACCTGATGACGGCCCCCACCCTCAACGCGCGTGCGGGTTCCGGGCCATGGATCGCCCCAGGTGATCTGCAGGCGCTTGCCCGCCAGTGCGGGATGCCCCGGTACATCGCCGACCTGCAGGACGAAACGGGTATGGCCGCCCGCCGTTACCGGCAGATCGACGACGCGCCCGCTGACCACGGCATCGCGGACCGGCATGGCCGGCGGCAGTTGCTGCTGCAGCGTCCATTGACCATGCAGGGCCGCCCACGCTGCGCCGAACAGCAGCGCGGCAACCGCGCGGCCGCGCCACGGCAGCGCCCACCCCAGGCCGGCCACGGTGCTCGCCAGCGCGCAGCTCCAGAGCGGTGGCAACGCGGGCAGCAGCACGCACGCCAGGGCGCCGCTGACGAACGCGGCAGTGCAGACCCCGCCAATGGGAGCGGGCAACGGAGTATCGGCGGCCATCGCATCAGCCTGCCGCGTGCTGCCCCTGTCCTCCTATCAGGCAACGACCCGCGCAGCGGTCAGCGCCGCACGCTGCCGCGATGGAAATTGACCCGGAAGCTGGCGCCGCCGCCGACGGCTTCACCCACACTGACCGAGCCACCGTGATGCTGGACGATCTCCTTGACCAGGTGCAGGCCCAACCCGCTGCCACTGCCCGCCGCACGCAGTCGATGGAAGGGCTCGAAGATCGCCTCGCGGTCGCCGACCGGCACGCCCGCGCCCTGGTCGCTGACTTCCAGCAGACCGGTCCGGTCAAGACGTACGCAGATCGTGCCACGCCCGCCGCCATGAACGATGGCGTTGTGCACCAGATTGGCGATGACCCGCCCCAGCGCCAGGCTGTCACCGTGGATCCACACCGGCGTCTCTGGTGCGTCCACCTCGAAACCGTAGCCGGCGCCCACCACCAGCGGAGCCAGTTCGGCCGCCGCTTCGCGCACCACCAGGGCCAGATCCAACCGTTGCATCGCACTGGTGTTGCGATCCAGCCGCTGCAGATCCAGCAGGTGCTCGGCCACGTTGCCCAGGCGAGCAATGTCGGTCAGCAACTGCGATTTCAACTCGCCCTGCGGCAGCTGCGACAGGCGCGCCTGCACCACGGCAATCGGCACGCGCAGCTCATGCGCGGCATCAGCAAGAAACTTGTCACGCGCCGCATAGCCCTGCTGCACCTTGTCGATGGCATCGTTGAACGCCTCCACCAGCGGTGCTACCTCGGTCGAGACCAGCTGCGCGTCCAGCCGCGCGCCCGGCTGGCCGATGTCCAGTTCCTTGGCCTGCTGCGCGGAGCGTCGGACACCTCGCATCGCGCGGTGGATCACGGTCGGCATCACCAGCAGGGTGACCACGATCAGCGGCAGGAAGAACCACAGGCCAATCAGGCGCAGCACCATCAGCGCGCCATCCAGCAGGCCGCCCTTCGGTGCGCCCCCCACCATCACCGTGATGCGACGCCCGTCCTCGTTGCGGATCATCACCCGCGCCACGTCCAGATAGGGCGGCACCAGTGAACCCAGTTCGGTGGCACCCAGCGTCGGCAGCCGCGCCAGCAGCGGCGCATGGATCGCCGGTACCTTGCCACGCTCGAGCCAGGCTCCCCGGTCATCGACGGCGGCGAACCAGAGGTTGCCACCGGCGCGCGCATCCAGCTTCTGCCAGCGTGCCTCGTCCAGCGCCAGGCCCCCATCCTGGCTGTGCACGGCCTTGGCCACCGCCTCGGCGGTGAACATGTCCATGCCCCAGGAATCCTTGTCACCCCAGGTGAGGATCAGTGCGACCACGGCGAACAGCACGGTGAACGCCTGCGCCAGGAACAACCGCCAGGCCAGGCCGAGGGTGATCGATCGGATCGGTCGCGCCATGTCAGGCCTCCGCCAGCAGGTAGCCGACGCCGCGGATGACATGGATCTCCACGCCAGCGCCCGCCTGTTGCAGCGCCTTGCGCAGTTTGGAGATGTGCGCATCCAGCGCGTTGGACTGGATCTCGTCATCGAAACCGTAGACCGCCGCCTCCAATGCGCTGCGCGTGACCGTGCGCCCCTGCCGCATCGCCAGCGCCTGCAGCACCAGCACCTGGCGGCGCGGCAGTGCCAGTGTCTGGCCCTGCACCTGCGCCTGCAGCGATTCGAAGTCGAATTCCAGCTGCCCAAGCCGCAGGCTGGGGGTGACCATCGCCGATGGCCGACGCGATACCGCGCGGATGCGTGCCATCAGTTCTTCGATCGCCACCGGCTTGACCAGATAGTCATCGGCACCGACATCCAGGCCCTCGACCTTGTCCGACAGCGTGCCCTTGGCGGTCAGCATGATCACCGCCAGATTCGGCCGCAACGTGCGTGCGGTGGCGACGAAGGTGGCACCATCGCCGTCCGGCAGCTGGCGGTCGAGCAGCATCAGCTGGTGCACCGGTTCGCGCAACGCGATGGCGGCTTCGGCGAGGCTGCCGACCACGTCGGCGACCACGCCCTGCCGCTCCAGCCCGGACTGCAGGGCCCGCGAGAGGTCGGGATCATCTTCGACCAGAAGAATGCGCATGGAGGTCTCTGCTGCGGGAAACGGTTCGGATCATTGTGCCAGCCAGGGCCCCGTCGCGCTCCGTATGCATCGACGCAATGTTGCGACAATGTTGACACCGCAGCATGCAGCCTCATCCCCTGCAAAGCTGTCGATCGATGCCCTTGTCGCCCTCTGCCCTGCTGCGCCCGATGCTGTTCTCCGCCGTGCTGTCGATGCCGCTGCTGGCCCAGGCGGCGGAACAGACACCCGGCGTGAAGGCCGGGATCACGGTCGGCGCGACATCGGGCGCCTACGCGCACTACGACGTCAAGCCATTGGTCGTGCCCGCCCTCTCCTGGCAGGGCGAGCGCTTCTTCGCCAGCCCCGGCTCGCTGGGCATGTACCTGTACAAGGGCGAGGGCCTGCGCCTGTCGGCGGCGCTCACACCCTACACGCTGCGCTTCAAGACCGATGACGTGAACGATCCACAGCTGCGCCGCCTGCACAGCCGGCAGATGTCGGCGATGGGAGGCATCAATGCCGAATACAGCGCCGACTGGGGCATCGTCGAAGCCAGTGTGATGCGCGAGATCAGCGGCCATGGTGGCGGCCTGGAATCAAGCCTGTACTACAGCTATCCGCTGCAGGCCGGTCGTTTCACCTGGGTGCCGAGGGCCGGAGTGGTGCATTCCAGTGCGCGCCTGCTCGATTACTACTACGGCATCAGCGACGAGGAAGCACTGCGTTCGGGCCTGGCCGCCTACAGCCCCGGCAGCGCCACCTCGCCGAGCGTGCAGATCGCGGTCAGCACGCCACTGGGCAGCAGATGGCGCGCCACCGGCGTAGTGGCCAACCAATGGTTCGGCGATGCGGTCAAGGACAGCCCGATGGCGCGCCGTGGCAGCCAGACATCCGCCTTCATTTCCCTGATGCGTTCGTTCTGACCGAGCGCTCCCCGGACGAGGAATCCCCATGGCCTCCCCCAGCCCCGCAGCCGATGCGCACGCGATCCTGCGCGCCCCCGATCTGGACAGCGCCGAACGCGCGTATCTCGGCCTTCTGCCGGACCTGGACCACGTCGATGCACTGACCCGTCGTGCAGTGGGCCTGTCGAAGGTAGCCGACGCGGCACGCGGCTACGCCCTGTCGATGACCCTGATCGGCCTTCGCCTGCAGGAACTGGAGATGGGTGAGCCCTGCACGACGGAGCACCGCCAGGCGACACTGCGCAGCCTGCGCCAGGCCTTCAGCGCCTGACCGCCCCCCAGAACGGCACCCGTCCGCAGCCGATGCGGGCCACGCGTGTCCGAGTGTGCGGCACGCCGGCACGCAGGTGCGCCATCAGCGGCAGGTCGTCCAGGCCAGCACTGCACACAGGATGGCCACCCAGACCACGGCCTTGAACGTGCCTGCCAGCATGTTGCCGCCGAACAACAGTTCGAGCAGCGGGTTGGGCCTGGAAACGGGAACGTGATCGCTCATTGCAGCTGCTCCTTGTGATGGCCGCGATTGCGCGGGCGCCGCAAGTCTACGCCTGCCCGGTGCGGATTCATCGGCGCCTGGCTGCGTTTGGCGGCTCAATCCGGGCGTTCGTCGCAGGCCGGCTGTGGTCCCGGCGGCGAAGTGCCAGTCTGCCTGCACTTTCCCGCTGGAGCACCGTGCCATGCCGATGCTTGCCCTGTTGCTGCTGTGCGCTGGCGCGTTCGGTCACGCCACCAGTGCCGACGAGCCCGTGCTGGTCGATCTGCCCCTACAGTCCGGATCATCGACGAGGGTGGCGCAGCCCGCCATGCAGCGCGAACTGGAACCTGCGAGCCTGCGGCTCTTCCACCTGCGCCAGGATCGACTGCTGCGGGTGGGACAGCAGTGCCTGTCGCAGGAACAGGCCGATGGCCATCGCGAAATCGTCGGCGAGGCACGCATGATCCAGCTGTGGGAGCGTATCGATGGGCACTGGCGGATACGGCGGACGCTCGTCATTGACCACCGGGCCACGCGGACGTGACATCACGCGGCCATTGCATGCGCCCATGAAAAAAGCCGGCGATGGCCGGCCTTTCGTATTACCACCGCTGCACCGGCAGGGCCGGGAGCCAGGTGGTGGGCGGTACAGGGTTCGAACCTGTGACCCCTACCATGTCAAGGTAGTGCTCTACCGCTGAGCTAA
>NZ_JASGBV010000159.1:0-5152 GCF_030053245.1 Stenotrophomonas sp. RS-48 | reverse complement strand
TGTCTAATGTGGAGCGCGGCGGATACGATGGCATTTCTCCAGTATTTCTCATGCGTCATTGTGCCGGCGCACAGTTCTATTCTGGTGAAGAACTCTTCTTCAGACTGAGTAAAGAGCGGCGTCTCCGAAAGGCCGATAGTACTTATAGACTCGATCTCATTGTCCGCAGGATCGATGGACGTAAGTATATCAATGGATCGACTTCGGTCGTCGCTATAATAAGCTTGGACCTTCGGATTTCCTCCAAAAATTTTCAGCGCATGATTTGCCACTATTTTGCAATGTTCGCTTGGGGTTGTCATTTTGTGGTCCGAGGTGGAGGTCGGTTTTTATTCGTATTCATGGTTTCGGTTGGATGATGGCAGCTCTGGTCTGTGGTGGTTTTGATTATTGGAATCGTCGAGAAATTCCTTTGTTGTGGGATTTCTCTTTCCTGCGATTTTCATATGCTTGCGGTGCTCCAGGCCTGGTTTATGGGCATGTCCCGCGGATCATTCTTGTTAAGTGGTTTGTTCGTTTTGGGGTCTCGAACGATTCCATCTGGGCTCTCCCCTGGGAAGGGTCACGTCTCGAGGAGCCTGTAGCGGAGCGAGCGTCGCATTGATTCTGTGCTTGCCGGAGATCCAGCGCATACGGTTACCTTCTGGATTCTTCTACTCCAGTGCGCCAAGCTTCGAGAGGAAATCGATCTTCCTTGACCAAGTGCTGGGCCGTGAGGCGGGGCACTTTGGTAAATGAAAAAATCGCCGATCTCGCACCCGTAGTAGCGAATGCTGCAAGTGACAGCGCGCCTTCGCGATAGTCGCAGCGTGGTGAAGCAAGATGATCCGGACGAGAGAATGTGAATGCCAACAGGCACGGCCTGCTAAGGTGGCGGCGACGGGTTGTGGAAACGCACATCTTTGGTGGGCCAGTCACTGTCGTCGTCGAACCGGGATAGCCAGCGCTTTGCATCAACATTAGAGAAGCGCTCGTTTGGATCGCCCGACCATTGGCCCAAACCGACCAAGCCTAGATCCTTATGTCGGATGGGTTTTATCAGCTTGTTGAGCAACATTGGAAGCTCTGGAACACCGAATTCGATTGGATAGAGGTCGGGTTGTTCTCCAAGCTCGATCCACTGTCCTCCGTGCAGGTCGGTTATCGAGATCCGCGGATGATCGAGCGCTTTGCATACTGCATCTCTATCGATGCCAAGCCTGCTTCGCCACTCGTCAGAGAGCAAGAAGCCCCAGGTCGGGGGGCGTACACCATCCATGAGCTCGCCCATCATGCCAAACTGATAATCGATGTCCAGCCCATAGAACCGAGGGGTGAGTGCGCGTTCCCACGTGGCAGTTTCGTATCGAGAGCCAAATGCCAATGGGTTCGCAAGGGCCAATCCGCTGTAAACCTGTTGAGGCTGCAGTTTCTCGATCGTTGCAGTTACCAGGTCTCGCCACGCACTGCGATTCTCTTTCCACCAGCTCCAGCGATAGTAGAGTTGAATCGAAGAGTAGCTGTTGTTGGTTGCCCCGTCCCAAGTTGAGCCGCGCCAGAAGTAGCCGGCTGTTGTCGGAGAGTGCGAATGCTTGTCTTGGTCGGAGAAATTAAAAACGAAGCTCTTGTCGATTCTTGAGCTCCGGGCCAGCACCCTGAGATCGCGAATTCTCGCTGATCCGTACTTGTGCGGTCTTTCCGAGATCGGGTGTGTGGCTATTCTGTATGGGCATCCAAAGAGCGCTTCGAAGGCTTCGTGCACCTCGATCATGTCAAGCGTTGTTCTGAGGTAATTCTGGGGTGGATAAGTAAAGTAGAAATTGACGAACGGAGATGCGCTGACTTCATATTCGTCGTTGCCGTAGGCCGTATTTGGCCAGTCTTTAAGGATATCTGCGAATTCGTTGATGTCGTCAGCGGTGAATATCTTGTGGGTTGTGCTCATTGCTGCTTTCTTGTTTTTTCGCGTCGTAGTATTTCTGAGTGCTCAACTTGGCCTGGAAGTGATGCGGGAAGTCAGAATCTGCTGATGCAGCGCGCTTTGCAGCTCGGCATGGGACGGCGTTGGCCGCCAAGGCCTTCGGTCGGGGAACAGCCAAACGACCAATGCGAGTTGCCAGAAGCCCCTCTGACCCTGCAGGGCGGCAGTCGCCTTCGTCTATCGGCTAAGGTAACCCCGCTCTCTCCAGTGCCGCATCGCGAAGGCATCGTCCTGTGCGAAGCAGGGCGCCTCGCCGTCCAGCAGGTCGGCGTTGGCACGACGCATTTCCCGAGCGCCGATCTTGAATAGTCGCAACGCATCCGCGAGCTCAGGCCCTCCGACCGGATCAATCTGGACCGCGGGCTCATCTCTATCCTGGTCATCCTTGTGGCGTATACGGACGCGCTTCTCGCCGTCCATACAGATTTCAACGTCGTAGTAGTAGCTCTCGATAGTGCTGGTCCCGTCGGGTTGACGCAGTTCCCTGGATAGCCGAAGGAGGGGCTCTTCAGGGATTGGCCCACTTGTCTGCTGGCGAAAAGCCGCATGGCAATGGCCGACCCAGAGGCCGCACCGATCCTCATCCTCGTAGTCATCGTAAGGTTGGCAGATCTCCAGCCCCAGAAGGGTGCAGATGTCTGTGGGAGAAATGATCTGCGTGGCCCAATGGCGACTGGACACTCCTTCTTGAAGGAAGCGCCAACCCGTGAGGATCAACTCCACGAAGGGAGGGTGGATTTCCTCCGCCTCAACCTGGGTCCATTCGGCTTCATCTTGGGCCGTATCGTTGCAGATGTACTTCCAGAGACCCCAGCCCTTTTCAGGTTGGCGTCCCAGAAGCCGATCAATCAGACCGACGCTTGTCTCCGCACGCTCCATTACCAGGCGAGCGCCAGTTCCTTCTGACATGGCCTCCATCTGGACGATGTACACGGGAGCTTCCGGATGCGCGATGTCCACGTGCACCCAAAGTGAGATTCCGCCGCGGTTGAACTGATAGCTGCACGTGTCCTTCGGCACCATGTCCTCGCCACAGATCCGCAGGAAGTTTTCTGGGCTGATACTGGCATCGCTGAACAGGCTGAGCGTGCACAGCAGGGGATCTGCCGCTGACAGGCCCTCCTTGCGAATGACGCTTCCGCCAGCGGCCCACCGTTCAACAATCGCTGCCGCGTCCAGTGACCAGCTGCTATCCGGATGAGGGTCTTCTCTGAAAAGGCAGTCGGGATCGATGAGCTGTGCCAGCTCATCTCCATCCATGGCGTCGACATCGTCAATTCTGCGCAGGCACTGGATCGAACCCTCGATCTCTACGGAGTAGTCCGTCTGGATGAGCAGAGACACCTCGGCAGAGCCGACAACGTGCAGATAGCCGTGGTTGTAGTCGCCCCAGTACAGCTCTTTGACACGGAGACTGCCGCCCACTCTGATCTCCTGCCCACCGACGACCGCATTGGATGTCGTCAGATCGCCCGAGACAACAAGTCCACACGCGCCGTCGGTCTCCAGGCTGTGAATGTGGCGAGCGATTTCCAGATTGCCGCGGACCAGGATGAACCGTATGTGCTCACTCAGTGCTTCCTCTTCTTCCTGCCATGGGGCCAGCGGGTTGTCCAGATCCAGCGTGTCGAGCCTCAGGTTCCCGGGTGCGAGGAGAACCAGGGTGCTTGAGTTCTCGGTGGCGTATCCCTCCTCACGATAGAGCGAGTCCTCTGGGACCTCGTCCTTGACGTCCTCGTAGCGGACCACCTGGAAGGGGCACTCCGGAGAAAGCCGGGCAACGATCTTTTCAAGCGTCGGTGCGGGCGGTACTCGCGTGATCGCGATGAGTTCGCCATTCCACAGTTCCTGGAAGAGCCGAAACTCAACGAGCTGGGCCAGCATAGAGAAGTGCACCGCTGCATCGACTACCTGCAATGAGTCACGTTGTGCGGCGCCTCCAAGGCCGAGTGCGGGGAAAAATCCGAAGCATTGGCCTACACCCAGGGGGCCATGCTTCAGCACTGCTGCCTCGAACAGTGGAAGGCCGTCATGGCCTACCAGATCCAGCTTCTCGTCAGGCAGCCGGAAGACAGAAGTTGCAGTTCCGCTGATACAAGCCGGTGACAGTTTGTTGTCCGTCAGTCGCCTGCAGAGGATTGAACCCCTCAAGAGATCGATCTGGCCCGGGCCGTATTTCGTATGGACGAAGTAGATGGTGCCGAACGCGGAGTAGGCGTAGGCGAGTGTGTCCGATGGAGCGAGATCCGGAACCTGCCGCAGCGCCAGCTCCATCACCATTGCCAGATCCTGCGGATGGCACAGCTGGATCCGTCCATTTCTGAAGACTGATCGCCCACGCTTGATCAACTGATTGCGAATTCCGGCGGGCATCAGGTTCTCGAGAGCCTCTGCGTCTGCGTTGCTGAGGCGATGAGAATCCAGAAGGTTCGATTGCTGCATGGGTGGTCCTGACTCGACAAGAGGTCGCTGCGTGGCGCGGTCGATCAGAACACTGCCGGCACTCGAGAGCTCGGGGCAGCTACTGTCCTGTATGGGACTGATCAGGAGCTATGCAACTACTCCGAAAAGTGGCAGCAACAGGCGTGGGTCCAGCGTTCACCGTTCATCGTCGAGACGGCGCACAGCGCCAGCAGCGATCACGATGGATGCATCGTCTGCGCAGGAGTAGGCGCGGTACCCGTCCATACCCTTCCATCCCCAGCGTCGTCAGCGGACAGTGCAGCCGCGCGACCAGCAGGTGCAGCGGAGGATCGACAGGGCCCGTCGCGTGCGAGCGGGGCTGGGCGGGCGGCGTACCCAGCGCGGAAGCGTGAGACTGTTCCAAAGACTGTTGACGGCGTGAAGGAACTTCGACACAATGGCGCTCCTTCGACGCAGGTCGAAGAATCTGCGGGAATAGCTCAGTTGGTAGAGCGCAACCTTGCCAAGGTTGAGGTCGCGAGTTCGAGTCTCGTTTCCCGCTCCAGATTCTACAGGGCCCCGGTTGGGGCCTTGTTTTTCTCCCGCCCTTGGCAAGGCGGGGCCCGTTGAGCCACAAGGCTTTTCGCGCAGTCAGAAAAGTGAAATAAGGTGTGAAATCGCTGGTGTGAGTTCCGGGCTTCCGGTATCATGACAGCCTATGCGGGAATAGCTCAGTTGGTAGAGCGCAACCTTGCCAAGGTTGAGGTCGCGAGTTCGAGTCTCGTTTCC
>NZ_JASGBV010000020.1:0-124166 GCF_030053245.1 Stenotrophomonas sp. RS-48 | reverse complement strand
GGCGCGCCGCCCCGACGCCGCCGACTCGTTCCTGACCCGCATCGGCCGCAAGATCCGCCGGATGCTGTCGGGCGGCTGATCGGCGCGCCCGGTCAGCGGTAGCGCCGGGCCATGCCCGGCGCGCGCAGCGGCAGATCAACGATTCCACCCGGGCGCGTCCCGGCGCTATCGATACTTCGCGCCGGTCCTGCATAATCGGGGCATGAGTGTCCTGCGCTTCGACAATGTCAGCAAACAGTACGCCGGTGGCCACGAAGCACTGATCGACGTCAGCTTCGAGGTCGCGCCGGGCGAAATGCTGTTCGTCACCGGCCATTCCGGGGCGGGCAAGAGCACCCTGCTCAAGTTGATCCACCTCGACGAGCGGCCCAGCCGCGGCGCGGTGGTCTTCGACGAGCGCAACCTGCTGAAGGTGCGCGGCGGCGACGTGCCGCGCCATCGGCGCGCGGTCGGTGCGGTGTACCAGGACCATCGCCTGCTGATGGACCGGACCATCGCCGAGAACGTGGCACTGCCGCTGATCCTGCGCGGTACGCGCCGTGGCGACATCGGCAAGCGCGTGCGTTCCGTGCTGGAACGGATGGGCCTGGGCCATCGCGAGAAGGCGCTGCCGTCGCAGCTGTCGGCCGGCGAACAGCAGCGCGTGGGCATCGCCCGCGCCATCGTGGGTGAACCCAAGCTGCTGGTTGCCGACGAGCCGACCGGCAACCTGGACCCGACCCTGGCGGCGGAGATCATGGCCCTGTTTGCCGAGCTGCCCGCGCGCGGCACCAGTGTGCTGGTGGTCAGCCACGACCTTCCCCTGCTGCGTCGCATGCGCAAGCGCGTGCTGATTCTCGACCACGGCCGGCTGGTGGACGACATCTCGCCGCAGGATCTGGCGGAGTAACGCATGGCGAAGAACGAAAACAGCGAAGCCGCCGCACCCTCGCGTCTCGGCGTGTGGTTCCAGCACCACGTGCACAGCGTGGTGTTCAGCCTGGGCCGCGCCTGCCGCAAGCCGTGGGCGACCCTGCTGACGGTGATGGTCATGGCGCTGGCGCTGGCACTGCCACTGGGCCTGTCGATCGCGCTGGACAACCTCAAGCATTTCGCCGGCAGCGTGCAGCAGTCGCGCGACATCAATGTCTTCCTCAAGGGCACGGTGGATGGCCCGGGTGCGTTGCGCTTGGCCGGCCAGCTGCGCGACCGCGATGACGTCGGCGAGGTGACCGTGCGCACGCCCGAGCAAGGGCTGCAGGAGCTGCGCGATGCCGGCCTTGGCGAGGCGATCGACGCGCTGAATGACAATCCGCTGCCTTCGCTGCTGGTCATCACCCCGGGGCAGGGCAAGGACGATGCGCGTCTGGCGCGTGCGCTGGAAAGCCTGCCCGAGGCCGATCTGGTGCAGCACGATGCGCTGTGGCGGCAGCGTCTGGATGCGTGGCTGGCGTTCGGCGCGCGGCTGGTACAGGTGCTTTCGGTGCTGCTCGGCGTCGGCGCTGCGCTGGTGGTCGGCAATACCGTGCGCCTCGACATCCAGGCACGGCGCGAGGAGATCGGCGTGCTGCAGCTGCTCGGCGCCAGCGATGGCTTCATCCGCCGGCCCTTCCTGTATCTGGGCGCCTGGTACGGGCTGGGCGCCGGCGCGGTGGCGCTGGCCCTGATCGGTGTTGCCGGCGCCGCCCTGCGCGCGCCGCTGGCTGACCTGTCACGCAGCTACGGCAGCCCGTTCGTGCTGCACGGCCTGGACCTGCTGCATGGCAGCCTGGTCCTGCTGGGCACGCTGCTGCTGGGGTGGCTGGGCGCGTGGCTGGTCACCGGCCACTTCCTCCGCCAGACCCGCCCGACCGACACCTGAGACCGGCATGCAACCGCAAGCGCTGAAGCACCTTGAAGGGCCCGCTACGCGGGTGATGGTGGTCGACGGTTCCAAACTGGTGCGCAAGCTGATCGCCGACGTGCTGCAGCGTGATCTGCCGGGCGTGGAGGTGATCGGCTGCGACAGCATCGAGGATGCCCAGCACGCGCTGGCCCAGGGGCCGGTGGACCTGGTCACCACCTCGCTGACCCTGCGTGACGGCGACGGCCTGGCGCTGGCGCGGACGGTCCGCGAAGCTGCCGGCCAGGCGTACGTGCCGGTGATCGTGGTCTCCGGCGATGCGCAGCAGCATCTGGAGCAGCGGCGCTTCACCGAGTACGTCACCGACTATTTCGACAAGGCGCTGGGCCATGAGGCGCTGGCGACCTTCATCCGTGGCTATGTGCAGCCGCAGACCATTCCCGGGGCGACCATCCTCTACATCGAGGACAGCCGGGTGGTGGCGGAGGCGACCAAGCGCATGCTCGAACGCCAGCAGCTCAACGTGCTGCACGTGGTCAGTGCCGAAGAGGCCTTCACCCTGCTCACGGCCGAATCGCTGGGCCGCAGCCGCCACCGCATCGACCTGGTGTTGACCGACGTCACCCTGAAGGGCGAATTGAGCGGACGCGACGTGGTGCAGCGCGTGCGCGTGGATTTCGGCTACGGCAAACGCCGACTGCCGGTGCTGGTGATGACCGGCGACGGCAATCCACACAACCAGACCGGGTTGCTGCAGGCCGGTGCCAATGATCTGGTGCTGAAGCCGATCGAGGAGCGCCTGCTGGTGACCAAGGTGCTGTTCCAGCTGCGCTTGGCCCGCTTGAACGATGGACCCCTGTTGCGATGACCGATGACGTAGTGGACACCCCGACGATCCAGCTGGAACCGAGCTGGAAGCAGCAGGTCGGCGATTACCTGTTGCAGCCGCAGATGCGCGAACTCTCCACCTTCCTGCGCCAGCGCAAGGCGGCCGGCGCGGCGGTGTTCCCGCCGGGGCCGCAGATCTTCGCGGCGTTCGACGCCACGCCGTTCGAACAGGTGAAAGTGGTGATCCTGGGCCAGGACCCGTACCACGGGCGCGGCCAGGCGCATGGACTGAGCTTCTCGGTGCCCGCCGGCGTTCCGGTGCCGCCATCGCTGCTGAACATCTACAAGGAGATCGAGGGCGACCTCGGCATCCCCCGTCCCGATCACGGCTGCCTGGTGCCGTGGGCGCAGCGCGGCGTGCTGCTGCTCAATGCCGTGCTGACGGTGGAGGAGGGCAGGGCCGGCGCCCACCAGGGCCGCGGCTGGGAAGGCTTCACCGACCACGTGGTGGATGTGCTCAACCGCGAACGCGAAGGCCTGGTGTTCATGCTCTGGGGGGCCTACGCGCAGCAGAAGGGCAAGGTCATCGATACCCGGCGCCATCGTGTGCTGAAAGCCCCGCATCCCTCGCCGCTGTCGGCCCATCGTGGCTTCCTCGGCTGCCGGCATTTCTCGATGGCCAACGATTACCTGCAGCGTCGCGGGCAGGCGCCGATCGACTGGTCGCTGCCGCCGCGCGCGGCGCTTTGACCTCCGCAGGCGGCCGGGCCTGAACACCGGGCAACGTTTCCTGGCCTGAATGGGCCTCCGGAACGGCCCGTTCAGCTCCGCTTGACCGGAATCGGCCGGTTCTCAGCAGGTAATTGGTTGAATTCCAAGGGATTGTGAATCCCGAAAAGCGCGCTCGCCACTGTCATCAAATCGCGCTACGGTAGGGCTCTGTTTGGGACCAGTGTTGCATCAATAGGATGCTGGAACTTTTTCCTCCTTTAGCAGTCCAAATCCCGGACTGCTAAGATGGGTGCCTATGAGCCAGAACACCTCTACTGCCCTTGTGGCAAACAATCTCCCGATTCCCAGTGCGCTCGGTTCGCTGGACGCCTACATCGGTGCCGTGCACCAGATCCCGGTGCTGTCGGTCGATGACGAACAGGACCTGGCCCGTCGCTTCCGCGACGGCAACGATCTGGACGCTGCCCGTGAGCTGGTGCATTCGCACCTGCGCTTCGTGGTGCACGTGGCCCGCGGCTACAACGGCTATGGCCTCGCCCTGGGCGACCTGATCCAGGAAGGCAACATCGGCCTGATGAAGGCGGTCAAGCGCTTCGACCCGGACATGGGCGTGCGCCTGGTCTCCTTCGCCGTGCACTGGATCCGTGCCGAGATGCACGAGTTCATCCTGAAGAACTGGCGCATCGTCAAGGTCGCCACCACCAAGGCGCAGCGCAAGCTGTTCTTCAACCTGCGCAAGTCGAAGACGCGCCTGGGCTGGATGAACGCCGCGGAAGTCAGCGCGGTGGCCAAGGATCTGAACGTGTCCGAGCGCGAGGTCATGGAAATGGAGTCGCGCCTGTCCGGTCGCGATATCGGTTTCGATGCGCCCAGCGACGAGGATGACGATCATGCGCCGCCGTCGCCGGCCGCATACTTGGTGGCCAACGATGAAGATCCGTCGATGGCGTACGAGCGTGCCGACAGCGAGGACAACCAGCTGCAGCTGCTGCGCGAAGGCATGGCCGAACTGGATGCGCGTTCGCGTGACATCATCCGCCGCCGTTGGCTGGATGCGGACAGCAAGGTGACGCTGCAGGAACTGGCAGACGAGTACGGCGTGTCGGCCGAACGCATCCGCCAGGTCGAGGCGAATGCCCTGAAGAAGATGAAGGCGCTGTTCACCGCGTGATGTGACGTCACAGGTACCCAACAGAAAACCCGGCATTGCCGGGTTTTTTGTTGGGCCTGCCAGGCAGCAGTCCGCTGCCTTTTACGCGCGCTCACGCGCGATCGCGCGCCAGCCGATGTCGTTGCGGTGGAATTCGTTGGCCCAGCTGACCTTGGCCACACCGGCGTAGGCGTTGGCCTGCGCATCGCGCACGCTGTCACCCAGCGCCGCCACGCACAGCACGCGGCCGCCCGCACTGACCACCTGGCCCTGCGCGTCCAGTGCAGTACCCGCATGGAAGACCTTGGCGCTGGCCGGTACCTCATCCAGGCCGGAAATCACATCGCCGGTGACCGGCGATTCCGGGTACGGCTTCGCGGCCAGCACCACACCCAGCGACGGGCGCGCATCCCACTGTGCCTGCACCTGGTCCAGGCGGCCATCAATGGCGGCTTCCACCAGCTCGACCAGATCCGACTGCAGGCGCAGCATCACCGGCTGGGTTTCCGGGTCACCGAAGCGCACGTTGAACTCGATCACCTTCGGTGCGCCGCTGGTATCGATCATCAGGCCGGCGTAAAGGAAGCCGGTGAACGGAATGCCGTCGGCGATCATGCCCCGCACGGTCGGGTTCACCACCTCGCGCATCACACGCGCGTGCACCTCCGGCGTGACCACCGGGGCCGGTGAGTATGCGCCCATGCCGCCGGTGTTCGGCCCGGTATCACCGTCGCCGACACGCTTGTGGTCCTGCGAGGTGGCCATCGGCAGCGCATGCACGCCATCGACCATCGAAATGAAGCTGGCTTCCTCGCCGTCGAGGAACTCCTCGATCACCACGCGCGCGCCGGCGTCGCCGAATGCGTTGCCGGAAAGCATGTCGCGCACCGCATCCTCGGCCTCGGCCAGGGTCATTGCAACGATCACCCCCTTGCCGGCGGCCAGGCCATCGGCCTTCACCACGATCGGCGCACCCTTCTCGCGGATGTAGGCCAGTGCCGCGTCCACGTCGGTGTGCACGGCGTAGAACGCGGTCGGGATGTTGTGCCGGGCCAGGAAGTCCTTGGCGTAGGCTTTGCTGCCTTCCAGCTGGGCAGCGGCGGCGGTCGGCCCGAAGATGCGCAGGCCGGCGGCACGGAACCGATCGACGACGCCTGCCACCAGCGGCACTTCCGGGCCGACCACGGTGAGTTCAACACCTTCGGCCTGGGCCAGGGCCAGCAGGCCATCGATGTCGGTGACCTTCACCGCCACGTTGCGGCACTTGTCTTCGGTGGCGGTGCCGGCGTTGCCGGGTGCCACGAGTACCTCATCGACGCGGGAGGACTGGGCCAGCTTCCATGCCAGGGCGTGTTCGCGGCCGCCGGAGCCGATGACGAGGATCTTCATGGGACAGGGTTCTCGTAAGCAGAAAAGAAAAGCCGGGCAGGGCCCGGCTTGGTGATGCGGATCAGTGGCGGAAGTGGCGCACGCCGGTGAACACCATGGCCAGGCCATGCTCGTCGGCGGCGGCGATCACCTCGGCGTCGCGCATCGAGCCGCCCGGCTGGATGACTGCCTTGATGCCGGCGGCGGCGGCGGCATCGATGCCGTCGCGGAACGGGAAGAACGCATCGGAAGCCATCACCGAGCCTTCAACCACCAGGTTCGCGTCGGCCGCCTTGATGCCGGCGATGCGCGCCGAATACACGCGGCTCATCTGGCCGGCACCCACGCCGATGGTGCGGTTGTCCTTGGCATAGACGATCGCGTTGGACTTCACGAACTTGGCCACCTTCCAGGCGAACAGCAGGTCGGTGAACTGCTTGTCGGTCGGTGCCAGCCTGCTGACCACTTTCAGTTCGTCACGGGTCATGCCGCGGTTGTCCGAGGACTGCAGCAGCAGGCCCGAGCCGACACGCTTACTGTCGAAGTTGTTCAGGCCGTCGCCATGCGGAATGCGCAGCACGCGCACGTTGGCCTTCTTCTGCGCGTATTCCAGCGCCGCCGGCTCGTAGTCCGGTGCGATCAGCACTTCCACGAACTGACGGTCCAGGATGACCTGTGCGGTGGCGGCGTCCAGCGGCTTGTTGAAGGCGATGATGCCGCCGAAGGCACTGGTCGGGTCGGTGGCGTAGGCCAGCTCGTAGGCATCGCCGTTGCCGGCACCCACCGCCACACCGCACGGGTTGGCGTGCTTGACGATGACACAGGCCGGCGCATCGAACTGGCGCACGCATTCCCAGGCGGCATCGGCATCGGCCAGGTTGTTGTAGCTCAGTTCCTTGCCCTGCAGCTGCTGGAAGGTGGCCAGGGTGCCCGGCACCGGGTACAGGTCGCGGTAGAACGCGCCGCTCTGGTGGGGGTTCTCGCCGTAGCGCAGGTCCATCACCTTGACGAAGGTGGAGTTCATCTGCGCCGGGTACTCGGCACGCACCGGCACGGCGGCGTCGGTGGCGGTGACCGCCGACAGGTAGTTGCTGATCGCCGCATCGTACTGGGCGACGCGGTTGAACGCGGCGACCGAGAAGGCGAAGCGGGTGGCCGCCGGCAGCTGGCCATCATGGGTGTCCAGGGCGCCCAGCAGCTCGGCGTACTGCGACGGGTCGGTGGCCACGGCCACGCGGGCGAAGTTCTTGGCCGCCGAGCGCAGCATGGCCGGGCCGCCGATGTCGATGTTCTCCACCGCGTCGGCCAGGGTGCAGTCGGCCTTGGCGGTGACCGATTCGAACGGGTACAGGTTCAGTACCAGCAGGTCGATGGCGCCGATGCCGTGTTCGGCCATCACGGCGTCATCCAGGCCCGAGCGGCCCAGCAGGCCGCCGTGCACCATCGGGTGCAGGGTCTTGACCCGCCCGTCCATCATTTCCGGGAAACCGGTGACCTCGGCGACGTCCTTCACGGCCAGGCCCGCATCACGGATCGCCTTGGCGGTGCCGCCGGTGGACAGCAGCTCGACGCCGCGGGCGGCCAGAGCGGTGGCCAGCTCGACCAGGCCGGTCTTGTCGGAAACGGAGAGGAGGGCCCGACGGACGGGCAACAGATCAGCAGTCATGGGACAGGGCAATCGGCAGCGGAGCGGGGCCGATATTGTAGGCGGTGGGGGCCGACGGCGGGCGGCGGCGGCAAAATTGACCGGCCCCAACGGCCCTGCGGCCGCCTTCGGTATGCCTTGGCCGGCGCCGCGCCGCGGACATTTCGACGGAGGTGCGCTCCCAATCGGGTAGGCTGTGCCGGAACTGCCAGGGAGCTGCGGGTTCGGATCGTGTCGATCTATGCATTGAAAGGACGTTTCCAGGACCTGCTGCGTCCGGCCGTAGGCGGCCTGCATCGCGCGGGGATCACCGCCAATGTCGTGACCGTGGCCGCTGCCGTGGTCTCGCTGCTGGTCGCCGTCGTGGTCTGGTGCTGTGCGCCACAGCAACCGCTGCTGTATCTGGCCCTGCCGCTGTGGATGCTGCTGCGCATGGCCCTCAATGCCGTGGACGGCATGCTGGCCCGCGAGTTCGGCCAGCAGTCGCGGCTGGGCGCCTATCTGAACGAGCTGTGCGATGTGGTGGCCGATGCGGCGCTGTACCTGAGTCTGCTCAGCGTGCCGGGCGTTCGCCCGGAAGCGCTGTGGTTGCTGGCCTGGGGCGCAGCACTGAGCGAGTACGCCGGCGTGCTGGGCCTGATGGTCGGTGCCAGCCGCCGCTATGACGGCCCGATGGGCAAGAGCGACCGTGCCTTCGTCATCGGCCTGCTGGGCCTGCTGCTGGCGTTCGGTTGGGCCGGTGCCTTGACGGTCGGCGGCGTGGCCGCAGCGATGGCGCTGCTGTGCGGGGTAACGGCGGTCAACCGCGTCCGGCGGGGACTGAAGGAAGCGGCCACAGCGCAGCGATAAGTCAACAGCCCACCAGGAGAAGGCATGCGTCAGGTGCAGGAACGGGAATTCCACAGCTTCGACCAAGTACCGCTGTTCTACCGGCACTGGCCGGTTGCGGCCGCAGGCACACCACCGGGGCGCACGGTCCGGGCCATCGTGCTGCTGCATCGTGGCCACGAGCATTCAGGGCGGGTCGCCCACCTGGTCGACGAGCTGGACCTGCCGGAGATCGCCTTCTTCGCCTGGGACGCGCGCGGCAACGGCCGCTCGCCGGGCGAGCGTGGCGACGCACCGGGCTTCCCTGCGCTGGTGCGCGACCTGGACAGCTTCATCGCCCACATCGGCAGCGAGCACGGCATCGCGGTCGAGGACATCGTCGTGGTCGCGCAGAGCGTGGGCGCGGTCATCGCTGCGACCTGGGTACACGACTATGCCCCCCGCCTGCGCGCGCTGGTGCTGGCGTCACCGGCATTCAAGGTGAAGCTGTATGTGCCGTTCGCACGTCCAGGCCTGGCCCTGATGCAGAAGCTGCGCGGCAATTTCTTCGTCAACAGCTACGTCAAGCCGCAGTGGCTGACGCATGATCCGGCACGGGTGGAGAGTTACCGCACCGATCCACTGATCACCCGGCCGATCTCGGTACGCGTGCTGCTGGGCCTGTATGAAGCCGCCGACCGCATCGTGGCCGACGCGCAGGCGATCAGCGTGCCGGTGCAACTACTGGTGTCCGGCTCCGACTTCGTGGTGCACCGTGGTCCGCAGGACCGCTTCTATGAGCGCCTGTCCAGTCCGATCAAGGAGCGCGTGTACCTGCCGGGTTTCTTCCACGACACGCTGGGCGAGCGTGATCGTGCACCGGCACTGGCGCGCATCCGCGACTTCATCCAGGCGCGTTTCGCCGAACCGCTGCGCACGCTGTCGCGGCGCGACGCGCATCGGCATGGGCCGACGTTCGAGGAATCGGAGATCCTGGCCTGGCCTCCGGAACGCAACAGCCTGGCCGACCTGCGCTGGCGCGGGGTGCGCGCGGGCCTGCGCCTGGGCGGCACCCTGTCCGAAGGCATCGCGCTGGGCCTGCAGACCGGTTTCGATTCCGGCAGCACGCTGGACTACATCTACCGCGACGAAGCGCGCGGCAAGGGGCCGGTGGGGCGGATGATCGACCGCAACTACCTCGATGCGATCGGCTGGCGTGGCATCCGCGTGCGTGGCCAGCACCTGCAGGAACTGCTGCGTGATGCGGCCATGCGCCTGCGCGGTCAGGATCTGCCGGTGCAGGTGCTGGACGTGGCCGCCGGCCATGGCCGGTATGTGCTGGAAGCTCTGGGCCAGGGCGAACAGCGCGCCGACCGCATCGTGCTGCGTGATTTCAGCCCGCTCAATGTGACCCAGGGCCAGGCCTTGATCGAACGGCTGGGAGCCGCCGACATCGCCCGCTTCGAGCAGGGCGACGCGTTCGATCCGGCGTCGTTGGCGACGGCGGAACCCGCGCCGACGCTGGCTGTGGTCTCAGGGCTGTACGAGCTGTTCCCCGACAACGACGCCGTGCTGCGTTCGCTGCAGGGTATTGCCGCGGTGGTGACGGAGGGGGGCTACCTGGCCTATACCGGCCAGCCCTGGCACCCGCAGCTGGAATTCATCGCCCGTGCACTCACCAGCCACCGCGGGGGCGCGGCCTGGGTCATGCGACGGCGCACCCAGCAGGAGATGGACGAGCTGGTGCGGCTGTCGGGCTTTGAGAAGGTGACCCAGCGCATTGATGCGTTCGGCATCTTCACCGTATCGCTGGCGCGTCGGGTCGCCTGATGGCCATCACCGCAACGCCGATCGTTGCCGAGGCACCGCGTCCGTGGCGCCGCGCGCTGCTGTGGCTGGCGGTGCTGGGCCCGTTCTTCTTCGCCAGTTATGGCTTTGCCAACTGGATGGCCGGCCGCCACGACGTGGTTCCGGTTGTCGTGTTCGACTGGGAGACGCGCATTCCGTTCGTGCCCTGGACGATCGTGCCGTACTGGTCGATCGACCTGTTCTACGCGGTGTCGTTCTTCCTGTGCCGGCAGCGCCTGGAGCTGGACCGCCATGCGCTGCGGCTGCTCAGCGCACAGGTGATCGCAGTGGCCTGCTTTCTGCTGTGGCCGCTGCGCTTCAGCTTCGAGCGGCCGGAGACGGGCGGTGCCTATGGCTGGTTGTTCGAAGTGCTGCTGGGGTTCGACAAGCCTTTCAACCAGGCGCCTTCATTGCACATCGTGCTGCTGATCGTGCTGTGGGTGAAGTTCGCCCACTACCTGCAGGGCGCCTGGCGGCTGGTGCTGCATGCGTGGGCATTGCTGATCGGCATTTCGGTGCTGACCACGTTCCAGCATCACTTCATCGACATTCCCACCGGCCTGCTGGTGGGCTGGCTGTGCGTGTGGCTGTGGCCGGACCAGGGAACACCGCCGTTGCGTGCCTGGCAGTCCGCGGAGGATCCCGCGCGGTGGCGGCTGGCGCTGCTCTACCTCCTGGGTGCCGCCGTGCTGCTGGTGCCGGCGCTGGCGCTGCGAGGCACTGCGCTGTGGCTGCTGTGGCCGGCGATCTCGCTGCTGCTGGTGGCGCTGGCGTACGCCGGACTGGGCACGGCCATGTTCCAGAAGCGCGACGACGGGCGCCTGACCATGGCCGCGCGCTGGCTGCTCGCGCCTTACCTGGGCGCCGCCTGGATCAATTCGCGGCTATGGACATGGCGGGCACCGCAGCCCTCGGCGGTGGCCGATGGCGTGTGGTTGGGACGGATTCCACGGGCGGCCTTGGCGTCGCCACTGCACGGCGTGGTCGATACCTGCGCAGAGCTGTCGTGCCGGGCGCCAGGTGCTGCGTATGCCAGCGTTCCGATGCTGGACATGGTGGTGCCCTCGCCGGCGCAGCTGCGCGAGGCCGCTACCGCCATCGAACGCCTGCGCATGCAGGGGCCAGTACTGGTGTGCTGTGCCCTGGGCTATTCGCGCAGTGCGGCCAGCGTAGCGACCTGGCTGCTGTGCAGCGGCCGGGCACGGGACGCAGCCGAGGCGGTTGCACGGATACGTGCCGCGCGGCCCTCCATCGTTCTGCATGACGACCACCTGCGCGCCATCCAGGCCGCCATCACCTCGGAGAGCCCCGCATGAGCCTCGCTGTCGACCTGCCGATGATGCGCCTGCTGCTGCGCCAGGGCCGGCTGCCCGCTGCGCTGTCGCTGGGACTGCTGCTGGTGGCGTTGCTGCTGCTGGGCATCGAGCCGGGACTGGCGATGTTCGCGGCCGGCCTGTTGCTGCTGAGCGTGGCGGCGGGGATGGTGCAGGCGTACTACGCGGTGCGCGTACAGCTGGACGCCAGCCTCCTGCAGCTGCTGCTGCAGGAGAATCTGCACGGTGAGGCGGCGGCCGAACGGGTGGACGCCGCCCTGCATGTCGCCGGCCTGCGCCGCCGCGACGCACAGGCGCCTACGCGCGGATGGGATGTGCGCTGGGCGGGCATGCGGGGCCTGCTGCTGCGCCAGTACGGGGCAGCGCTGCTGCAGTTCGCCACGCTGCTGCTGGCCGTGCTGTGGCCGCAGACCTGAGGGGAGACATCGATGTTTGCTGAACTGATCGCCCGCGCCTGCAGTGGCGCCATCCATGTGCTCACCGGCGCGCGGGCGCTATGGGTCGGATGCGCGCCCTCCAGCGAGCGCCGTGTCTACTACGGCAACCACGCCAGCCACGGGGATTTCGTGCTGATCTGGTCGTCGATGCCGCCGGCACTGCGGCGGCAGGTGCGTCCGGTGGCGGCCGCCGAATACTGGCAGCGCGACGCCCTGCGGCGCTACCTGATCGATACGGTGTTCAACGGCGTGCTGGTCGAGCGCGAAGCGGCGCGCCGCCAGCAGGATCCGCTGCAGGCGCTGCGTGACGCGGTGGATGCGGAGTGCTCACTGATCCTGTTCCCGGAAGGCACGCGCAACGTCGGCGATGAGCCGCTGCTGCCGTTCAAGAGTGGCATCTACCATCTTGCGCGGCAGCGTCCGGAACTGGAATTCGTCCCGGTGTGGATCGACAACCTGAAGCGGGTGATGCCCAAGGGACGGTTCCTGCCATTGCCGTTGCTGTGCACGGCCACCTTCGGTACTCCGCTGCGGCTGCAGGCCGATGAGGACAAGACGGCGTTTCTCCAGCGCAGCCGCCAGGCGCTGCTGGATCTGGCGCCGGACGGAGGACGCGCATGAGCGGGTTGATCGCCGTATCGGGTGACCTCGCCGCGCGCAGCGTGGGCCAGCAGACCGGGCTGCTGTTCGCCGGGGTCGGCGCGGTGCTGGTGCTGGCGACGCTGGTGGCCGAGACCCTGCGCTGGCGGCAGCGTGGACGGCCCAGCGCGGTCATCGCCAATCTGGTCTCGCGCATCCGCGCCTGGTGGGTGATGGCGATCGTGGTCGGCCTGGCGCTGCTGTTCGGCCGGGCCGGGGTGATCGTGCTGTTCGCGATCATCTCGCTGTTTGCCCTGCGCGAGTTCATCACCCTGGCACCCACCCGGTCAGGTGACTACTACGCGCTGCTGGCGGCGTTCTACATCGTACTGCCCTGGCAGTACTACCTGGTGTGGATCGACTGGTATGGCATGTACACGCTGCTGATTCCGGTCTATGCGTTCCTGTTCCTGCCGATCCTGGCGACGATCGGCGGTGACACCACGCATTACCTGGAGCGCACGGCCAAGGTGCAGTGGGGGCTGATGATCTGCGTGTTCTGCATTTCGCACGTGCCCCTGCTGCTGAACCTGCGTGTGCCCGGGCATGAGCCCGCGCGCAACGTGCTGCTGCTGGCGTTCCTGGTGATCGTGGTGCAGTCCTCGGACGTGCTGCAGTACATCTGGGGCAAGCTGCTGGGCAGGCGCCTGATCGCGCCCAGGCTGTCGCCGTCGAAGACAGTGGAGGGCTTCATCGGTGGCGTGCTGAGTGCCAGCGTGGTGGGCGCTGCGCTGTGGTGGATCACGCCGTTCACGCCGCTGCAGGCGTTCGGCCTGTCGCTGTTGATCAACCTGATGGGGTTCTGGGGTGGCCTGGTGATGTCGGCGATCAAGCGCGACCGTGGCATCAAGGACTGGGGCCACATGATCGAGGGTCATGGCGGCATGCTCGACCGGCTGGATTCGGTGTGCTTCGCCGCACCGGTGTTCTTCCACGTGGTGCGGTATTACTGGAAGGCGGGCGGCGGCGGGTGACCCCGCTTCCACGACGTCGCCATCCGCGCTCAGGCGCTGATGCCGTATTCCTTCAGCTTCTTGCGCAGCGTGGCACGGTGGATGCCCAGCATCGCCGCGGCCCGGCTCTGGTTGCCTTCGCAGTGGTTGAGCACTTCCACGAACAGCGGAATCTCCATCTCGCGCAGCACGATCTCGTAGACGTCGTCTGCATCGCAGCCATCAAGGTCGCGCAGGTACCGGCGCACGGACTGGGCGACGTGTTCGCGCAGCGGTGGCCGGGGAGCGCCACGACTGTTGTCAGGACGAGAAAGGACAGCGTTCAAGGGGGTTCCCGATCTGGTTGGCCCGTGCACGCGGAGCGCGCGGCCGGATGAGGTGGTGGCGGTCAGTCTAGCGCGAGCGTGCCCGACCTGCCATGGCTGGTCGCCTTCGTCCCGATCACAGGAACTCGAAGGTGAATGCGACAGTGGACGCCGCAGGCTCCTGCACGCGGAACGCGATGTGTGCGCTCTGACCCGGTTCCAGCACGGCGGTACCCGGGTTCTCGCCGAGGTACTGCGTGGGGCTGAAAACGTCACTGCCGATGACCCGTCCGTCCGCATCGGACAGCGAAAGCCGCAGGTCGGGCCAGGCCTGTGGCCATCGCGCGTCATTGCGGATGCTGGCCTGGACCTGCAGTACGCCGGCCTGATCAGGCAGCGGGCGGATGTCGCGACTGGTCATGGTGAAGGCGGTGGGTTCGTGCCAGGCGGGCAGGCTGCAGCGCAGCACGCTGCACAGCGCCACCAGCCATGTGCGGTGGCCGGCATCGGCGGCCAGCCGCGCGCGGTCGGCGAGCACGCTCTGCAGGATCAGCAGCGCCGCCAGCCCCGTCACCAGCAGCCAGTGCCAGCGCGGCGCCGGGCGCGAGCGTGAAGGTGCACGGGCGAGGAAACCGGGTGCGTCATGGTTCGATGGTGATGCCACCGCCGCGGCATGCGGGGGCACATCATCGGTGTGCTGCGGAACGGGTTGCGCAGGGATCACCGCCGCTGCCGGCGCATGTTCGATCTCCGCCGCAGTGGGTTCGGGCGCCGGACCGGCCTGTGCAGGCGTATCGACGTGCGCCTCGACGGCAGGTGCCGTTCCGCCTTCCGGCGCGGGGCGCAGGAAGGTGGCCAGTGGACGTCGTGCGGGGGTCGGCTCGGACATGCTCACGGTGCGGGTTCGGGTCGAGCGCTCATTCAAACACGATCAGGCGCGGCGTACGCCGGTAATGCGCATCCAGTCGCCATCGCGGGTCGCCTGCAGGTCGTCGAACCAGGCACCGTAACGCTGCAGCAGTTCGTGTTCCTGTCCGTGCAGGATGCCCGACAGTGCGATGCGGCCACCGCTGGCCACGCGCGCGGCCAGCAGTTCGGCCAGGGCATCCAGTGCCGAGGCGAGGATGTTGGCGACCACGATGGGATAGGTTGCCACCGGCTCGTCCTGTGGCAGATAGACCTGCATGCGGCCCTGCTCGCCATTGCGCTCGGCATTGTCGGCGGTCGCGACCAGGGCCTGCGGATCATTGTCCACGCCGATCGCCTCGGCGGCGCCCAGCTTCAGCGCAGCGAGGGCGAGGATGCCCGAGCCGCACCCGAAATCGAGCACGCGCTGGCCCTGCAGCTGGCCGTCCACGGCCAGCTGGTCCAGCCAGCGCAGGCACAGCGCGGTGGTGGGATGAGTACCGGAGCCGAAGGCCAGGCCCGGGTCCAGCCGGACGACGGCCGCGTCGGCGGCCTGCGCCGCCTCCGGCAGCTCATGGTTCCACGGCACGATCCAGGTGCGGCTGCCGAAGTCCATCGGCTGGAACTGGTCCAGCCAGGCACGCTCCCAGTCCTCGTCCTCGACGGCGCGGAAGCTGCCACCGCTCCAGTCCAGTTCCGGGTCGAACGCTTCCAGCGCCGCCAGCAGCAACAGCGCGTTGCTGTCAGCCGGGAACAGCGCCGTCAGCACCAGGCTGTCCCACAGCGGCGTCTCGCCCACGCCCGGTTCCAGGATCGCCTGCTCGTTGCTGGTGTCGGCCTCGGCATCGAGCAGGGTCACGGCCAACGCCCCGACGTCCTCCAGCGCATTCTCATAGCGGGGCTGGGTGGCTTCGGTGCAACGCAGGGTCAGTTCCAGGAACGGCATGGGATCGGGGGCAATCGCGGGAAAGGGGGCCATGCTAGACCATCGGGGCGTCTCCGTATGCTCTGAGATGAACGCCCCCCGTTCAGACAGGCCTGCCGGGCCTTGCTAAACTGCGCGCTTTCCTGTGCGCCCCCGACGCTTTCCGTTGCCGATGGCCCTCGCTCCGACCCTGAAAACCTGGTTGCTCGTGCTGCCGGCGGTGGCCGTGCTGGGCGTGGCCGGGTATCGGGCCAGCGGGCACGTGGGCTCGGTATCGTCTCCGGTCGCGGCCTCCGGGCTGCCGACGGCCCAGGTGGCGGGCAACGAGGATGGGACGACGGTGCCGGTCATGCCCGAGGCGCTGGCGCGGCGTCTGGCGGCCTTCGAGCGGGGCGGCGCACTGCCGTCCGGCCTGCCGCTGGACATCCGGGCCGACATCGAGGGCGCCACCGATCTGTTCGCCTATGCGCAGCGGTTGCGCGCGCAGGCCGACGGTGGCAACCACGAAGCGCGCTGGATGCTCAGCCGGGTGTATGACTATTGCGCGCAGTACGCGGTCGATCCGGGCGGGTATCGCCTGGACAACAACGTGCTGGCGGGGCTGGGCCTGAGTGCCGCACCGGCCATGGTCGATGCGCGCGAGCGCGTGGCCCAGCGCTGCGGCGGGTTCGTGCCCGGCGACAAACTGGGCGCGGCACTGGTGCTGGCGGAGCGTCGCAAGGCGGCCGCGCAGGGCAATCTGGCGGCCGAAGCTGCGCTGTTCGCTGAAGGTGAGCCGCTGCACGACAGCGCGGACTACCGCCGTGGCCTGGTCGAGCGCGTGCGCCTGTCGCGCGATCCGGAGGCATTCATGGCCCTCGCTCCGGGAATGGGCGTGCGCGCCGCCGGTGACAGTGCACTGGACGGGCTGGTGGCCGGCGAGCAGCTCAGCGAAATGGCGTGGCGGCTTGCGGCCTGCGAACTCGGTCTACCGTGTGGGGCCGACAGCGTGCTGGTCAACAGTTTTTGTGCGAATGGAGGGATCTGTTCGCAGGATGAGACGCAGGATTTCCGGGATTTCGTGTATGACGCTGCGGTTTCGCGGCAAGGTGCTGGGAAGATGAACGAATGGATCAAGCGATTGATTGGAAGGGGGAGCAGGCCATGAACTACCGTCGATTCCTTCACGGGGCCAAGTTCTGGTTCTGGGTGGCACTGTTCGTGGCCTATTCGGCCGGCGCGGTGGGCCTGTTGATGATCGATACCTACGAGGATCGCTACCGGCATCTGTCGAAGGTGGAGCTGACCACGGTGAAGGCACAGGAAGACCTGCGCCGCGCCGGCGCCAGCCAGGTCGCTGCGGTCTATCGCGCGCAGAGCGGCGTGCCGTTCGCATCGCTGCCGGCGGGCAGCACCTTCCAGGTGGTCTGGCCCGATGGCTCGACCGAGACCATGGTGATTGTCGATCCGACCTCGCCCAATGGCGTGCGCCCGCTGCCGAACTCGCAGATTCCGGCAACCGCGGCCGACAGGCACTGACACCGATCCTGCAGCGCCGGGCCCTCACGCGCGGCTGCTTTTCCCGGTACGCCGGGCGCGGGGGAAGGCGCTGCAGAATGCACGAAAAGGGCGGGGATATCCCCGCCCTTTTCGTGTCCAGCACCTGTGCCGATCAGGTCAGCGCGATCGGTTTGTTCTTGCGCTCGGCCAGACGCTTTTCCAGGTAGTGGATGTTCTGGCCACCGGCCTGGAAGCCCTTGTCGCGCATGATCCGCTGCTGCAGGGCGATGTTGGTCTTGATACCGTCGACCACCATTTCGCTCAGCGCCACCCGCATGCGGGCGATCGCGGTTTCGCGGTCCGGGCCGTGCACGATCAGCTTGCCGATCATCGAGTCATAGTTCGATGGCACGCGGTAACCACTGTAGATGTGGGTGTCCACGCGCACGCCGGGGCCGCCCGGCGGATGGAAGCCGGTGATGGTGCCCGGGCTCGGCACGAAGGTTTCAGCATCTTCGGCGTTGATGCGGCACTCGATGGCATGGCCGGTGAGCACCACGTCGCTCTGCTTGATCGACAGCTTCTGGCCGGCGGCGATCTTCAGCTGCTCGGCCACCAGGTCGATGCCGGTGACCATTTCGGTGACCGGATGTTCCACCTGGATGCGGGTGTTCATTTCGATGAAGTAGAAGCGGCCGTCCTCGTACAGGAACTCGAACGTGCCGGCGCCGCGGTAGCCGATGCGGATGCAGGCCTCCACGCAGACCTTGCCGATCTGCTCGCGCTGCTCGGCGGTGATGCCCGGTGCCGGTGCTTCCTCGACCACCTTCTGGTGACGGCGCTGCATCGAGCAGTCGCGCTCGCCGAGGTGGATGGCATTGCCCTGGCCGTCGGCCAGCACCTGGATCTCCACGTGGCGCGGGTTCTCCAGGAACTTCTCCATGTAGACCTCGCCATTGCCGAACGCCGCCTTCGCTTCGCTCTTGGTGGTTTCGATCGAGGTCTTCAACGAGGCTTCGGCGTGCACCACGCGCATGCCGCGACCGCCGCCGCCGCCCGCTGCCTTGATGATGACCGGGTAGCCGATCTCACGGGCGATCTTGGTGTTGGCGACGATGTCCTCGCCCAGCGGGCCGCCCGAGCCGGGCACGCACGGCACACCGGCGGCCTTCATGGCGCGGATGGCTTCGACCTTGTCACCCATCATGCGGATGGTGTCGGCCTTGGGGCCGATGAAGATGAAGCCGGATTCCTCCACGCGCTCGGCGAAATCGGCGTTCTCCGACAGGAAGCCGTAGCCCGGATGGATGGCCTGGGCATCGGTGACTTCCGCCGCGGCGATCAGGGCGGGGATGTTGAGGTAGCTCTGCGGCGACGGCGCCGGGCCGATGCAGACCGACTCGTCGGCCATGGCCACATGCTTGAGGTTGCGGTCGACCGTGGAGTGCACGGCCACCGTGCGGATGCCCAGGGTGTGGCACGCGCGCAGGATGCGCAGCGCGATCTCCCCTCGGTTGGCGATGACGACTTTGTCGAGCATGGCGTGCCCCTCAGCCGATCACGAACAGCGGCTGGTCGAACTCCACCGGCTGGCCGTTCTCGCCGAGGATGGCGACGATGGTGCCGGACGCGTCGGCTTCGATCGGGTTGAACATCTTCATCGCTTCGATGATGGCCAAGGTTTCGCCTTCCTTGACCTGCTGGCCCACGGTGACGAAGGCCGGCTTGTCCGGAGCGGACGAGGCATAGAAGGTGCCGACCATCGGCGAACGCAGCACGTGGCCTTCCGGCAGCGCCGGGCCCGGCTTGGCGGTGCCGCCGGTGGAGGCTTCGGTCGGCGACTGCATCGGCATTGCCTGCGGCGCCGGCGCGGCAGGGGCGGCATACACCGGAGCGGCGACCGGGGCGGCATAGCCGGCGACCGGCGCGCGCGACAGGCGCACGGACTCTTCGCCTTCCTTGATTTCGATTTCGGCCAGGTTCGACTCTTCCAGCAGGTCGATCAGCTTCTTGATTTTGCGCAGATCCATGAGGGCCTCTTGGGTTTCTATCTAGGTGAGGAGAGCGCCGTGGGCGCCCGGGTCGACAATCAGGTGGCGGACAGCCGCAGCAGCGCCGCGTCCATCGCGTAGCGGTAGCTGTCGGCGCCGAAGCCGCACACCACGCCGACCGCCTTGTCGCTGAAATAGCTGTGCTGGCGGAACGGTTCGCGGGCGTGCGGGTTGGACAGGTGGATTTCGATGAACGGCACGGCCACGGCCGCCAGCGCATCGCGCAGGGCGACCGAGGTGTGGGTGAACGCGGCCGGGTTGATCAGGATGAACGCCGTGCCGTCGGTGCGGGCGGCCTGTACGCGGTCCACCAGCGCGTGTTCGGCGTTGGACTGCACACTCTCCAGCACGTGCCCGGCGGCATCGGCCTGGCGGGCCAGCGCCTGGTCGATATCGGCCAGGGTGGTGTGACCGTAGACCTCCGGCTCGCGGGTACCGAGCAGGTTGAGGTTGGGGCCGTGCAGGACCAGCAGCTTCGCCATGGGATCCGATCGACTGGAAAGGGCGGCAGTCTGGCGGAAGCGGCCGATGCTGTCCAGTTCGGCGAAGTTTGCCGCGTTTCAATCGATTGTTTGAAATCGCTGGAAGCGCTTGTGCCCGTATGCCGGGCAGCGCCTCAAGGCGCGCTGAACGTGGCGACGGCTGCTGATACCCGCACGTACGCCGACGATGGCGGCCGACCGCCCCTGTCCCGGCCAGGCCGGGCGGGTCTGCTCAGGTTTCCAGCGGCCGCGTCGGCACGACGTTGGGGAACACCTGTTCCAGCGGCTCCTGTTCGCCCGGCCGGGGCGCGGGCCAGTCGTAGGCGTTCACCGGCTGCGCGCGGTTCACCCACAGCGCGTAATGCAGGTGGTCGGCGCGCCCATCGCCGGTGTTGGGGTGGATGAGGATCGTCAGGCCCAGGCTGTTGAGCTGCAGCCATGGCACCACGACCGGCAGGAGATCGTTGGTGAAGCCGAAGTAGAAGGACGGGGTGACATGGGGGCCGCGTGGCTCCGGATTCCAGTTGCCCAGTTCCACCGGGAAGCGTTCCGCCACCCAGCGCCGGATCAGTGCGGCCTTGGCCGAGGTGTCCTCGTCGAAATAGATGTGGGCGTGGTAACTCTTGATGTCGGTGTAGGGGCGTGGGTGGGTCGGCAATGGCGATTCGCCCGGGCGTGTGCTGCGCGGTCGTGGGGTCGGTTCGCTGGCGGTGTCCTGTCCCCAGGGACTGCGGCCCTGCGCCGGCGGCGGGACGATCGCCTGGAATCCGGGACGCCCCGGTGCGGTCGTGTTCGCCACCTCTCGGGCCGGTGTTGCGGCGGCCGGACGCGTGGCGCCGGCCAGGCCACCTGCGGCCAGGCCGGCCGATGCGATCAGGCGGCGCCGGCTGGGTGAGAACGGCGCGGCCTGGTGTGCATCGGTGTCGTCGCCAGCAATGGCGTCAGAAGAATGCGGTGAGCGCGGCATGGTTGTTTCCGTGGACGGCGGACCGTCACCGTCGGACGGATGCGGGGGCCGCGTCCAATGATCCGGTGGCATCACCTGATGCTGCGCCGCAGGTGCGTTGAGTCCTGTGCGCGGCCCGGATAGGGTGGTCAGCTCACCGCACGGATACCCGCCATGAACAGCGCAGATGCCACCACTGCCCGCAGACGTGCCACGTTCCGGCAGTTGCATGCGCAGGGCTGCTTCGTATTGCCCAATCCGTGGGACATCGGCAGCGCGCGCTACCTGCAGCGGCAGGGCTTCCTGGCATTGGCCACCACCAGCGCGGGGTGTGCATGGAGCGAAGGTCGCCCCGATGGTGCGGTATCGCTGCAGGCGACGCTTGACCACCTGCGGCTGATGGTGGCCGCCACCGACCTGCCGGTGAACGCAGACTTCGGCGATGGCTTCGGCGCCACGCCACAGGACGTGGCTGAGGCCGTGACGGCGGCACTGGATACGGGCATCGCCGCTCTGTCGATTGAAGATGCCAGCGGTCTGGCCGACGCGCCGCTGCGCCCGCTGGAGGAGGCCGTGCAACGCCTGCGTGCGGCGCGTGCGGCCATCGATCGCGCCGCGGCCGATGTGCTGCTGGTGGGCCGGGCGGAAAACTTCTTCGTGGGCGTACCGGATCTGGAAGACACGCTGCAGCGCCTGCGTGCCTACGCGGCCGCAGGTGCCGATGTGTTGTACGCACCGGGCATCACCACGGCCGGACAGATCCAGGCGGTGGTGGCCGCGGCCGGCGGCAAGCCGGTGAACCTGCTGGTGGGCGGACCGACGTCACTGACGCTGCAGGACATCGCTGCGATGGGGGTACGCCGGGTCAGCCTGGGCGGGGCGTTGGCCCGTGCGGCGTGGGGGGGATTGATGCGGGCCATCGATCCCATCCAGCAGGAAGGCCGCTTTGATGGCCTGCAGGCGGCAGCATCGGGTGCGGCGCTGAACGCGCTGTTCCGCTGAGGCAGGGCCGCGGATGCACGGCAGGATCCCTTCGCTGCGCGAAGGGATCCGAGCCAGTGCTGCATCAGAACCGTGCGGTGGCGCCCACGAAGAAGGTGCGCGCGCCGCCGTCGTAGTTGTTGCCTTCGTCGATGGTGGACACGTCGCCCACGTTCAGGACGCCGGCACGCAGGGTCAGGTTCTCGTTCACGTCGAAGCCGGTCACCAGATCCCAGGTGGTGTACGCCTTGGCGAAGGTCGCGCTGGTGGCCGATACCAGTTGCTTGCCGATGTGCTGCGCACTGGCATTCAACGACCAGGCATCGGTCACCTGCCATTCCAGCGAGGTGTTGGCGGTCAGCTCCGGTACTACCAGCAGGGTAGCGCCGGTGGTGCGGTTCTTCGATTCCAGCATGCGCGTGGCGTGGGTGGTCCAGCTCAGGCGTTCGTGCAGCGGCACGGTCACGCTGGCCTCCACACCGCGGGTGCGTGCCTTCTGGATGTTCTGTGCCACCGTCCACCAGTAGCCGTTGACGAAGCTGGTGGTCTGGCCGGGGATCTGGCTCAGCGGCACCTGTTCGATCTTGTCGTCGAAGTTGGTCAGGAAGTAGGTGGCCGAGGCCGACCAGCCCTCGCGGTCGAAGCCCACGCCCAGCTCGTAGTTGGTGCTGGTCTCCGGTTCCAGGTTGGGGTTGCCGGCCATGTAGCAGCCGCGCGTGCCGTCGGCATTCACCGAACGGCTGCTCCAGCCTTCGGCGGTCAGGGCACGGCAGCCGTTGCCGCCGGACTGGGTCGCAGCGCCGGCCGTTCCCTGCTTCAGGTTGGGGGCACGGAAGCCCTTGGAAATGCCACCGCGCACGGTCCATGCGTCGGCCGGGTGCCAGACGCCGTAGATGCGCGGGCTCAGGTTGTCATCGTAGTTTTCCGTGTTGTCCCAGCGCAGGCCCAGGGTCAGCACGAAGCGCTCGTGCAGGGTGAGGTGGTCCTCGGCGAACAGCGCCCAGGAGTCGGCCTCGCTGGTCGGGCTGATGCGGCCGCTGCCCGTCCAGGTGACCGGAACGGTACCGATGGTGTCGCTGTTCTCCAACTCCTCGCGTTTCCACTGCCCGCCCACATTCAGGCTGTGCTCGACGCCCCAGTGGAAGCCGGTGTTGAAGGCGGTATCGAACACCGTTTCCTTCGAACGGTTGCCGACGTCGCTGCCCTTGTCTTCGTATTCGTTCTGCACCAGCGTGGTCTTGGACGTGGTGGCGTCGCTGTAGGTGCCGTCATGGCGGATCACGTAGCCGGTCTGCACCAGCTTGGACAGTCCCCAGCTGTTGACCTGGCCGGCCCCGCTGTTGCGCTGCGTTCCGCGCGAGGCCTCCACGCCCACGACGTGGCTGTCGCTGATGCGCCAGTTGAACAGCACGTTGGCGTTCTCTGCCTTGTTGCCCGGTGTCTGCCGCGCGCCGCGGTCAGATTCGCGGTCAGTGACGTTGGCGCCGATGCGCACGCCCAGGTTGTCGGTCAGCGGGCCACTGAACAGCGCTCCCATCTGCGTGGTGTTGCCGCGGGTGTCCGAATCGGGCTTGCTGTAGTTGAAGGTGGCCGAGCCGCCCCAGTGGTCGGCGATCTTGCGGGTGATGATGTTGATCACACCCCCCATCGCGTCCGATCCGTACAGCGAGGACATCGGGCCGCGCACCACTTCGATGCGTTCGATCATGTCCGGCGACAGCCAGTTCAGATCCTGCGGGCCCAGGTCATCACGATAGTTCACGCCGGCCGAGCTGCCCTGGCGGCGGCCATCGATCAGGATCAGTGTGTACTGCTCGGGCAGGCCGCGCAGCCGGATCTTCGACTGCGCACCGGACAGCGCGTAACCGCCGGTCACGCCGGGCACGGTGCTCAACAGCTGGCCGATGCTGCTGACCGGCTTGCGCTCGATGTCCTCGCGGGTGATCACGCTGATGCTGGCGGGGGCATCCCGGATCCATTGCTGGGCGCCGGTGGCGGTGACCACCACGGTGTCCATCTGCTTGGCGGCGGCATCGGCTGACGCCTCGGCGTGGGCCTGGGAGGCGAGGGCAAGGCCGATGGCCACGGCCAGCGTGGCAACGGAACGACGGGACTTCAGACTGGCATGCAACATCGCGCGGTACTCCGGGTGAGGGGTCCACTGGCGATGGCTGGGACGTCCGTGTGGGGTTTCAGATCTCCTTAACAATCGTATCACGAATCATTTGCATTTGACTTGAGGCGATACAGGACGCCAGAAACAGTGTCCTGCTGGCAGTGCTGATCGGGCTAGGTGCGCTAGTTACCATTAGTAACTAATCTCCAAGGAGTTGCCCATGCACAGCCTGATTGTTGTTGCCCATCCCGATCCTGCCTCGCTGACCCACGCGGTAGCCGCTCGCATCGCGCAGGCCATCGCCGATGCCGATGAGAGCAATACCACCGCCATGGCCGATCTGATGGCCGAAGGCTTCGACCCGCGCTTCAACGGGCAGGACCAGGCCCTGTTCCGCGGCATCGCGCCGCCACCGGCCGATGTGGCGGCCGAGCACGCACGGCTGGATGCGACCGACACGCTGGTGCTGGTCTACCCGCTCTACTGGTGGTCGTTCCCGGCGCTGCTGAAGGGCTGGATCGATCGCGTTTTCACCCAGGGCTGGGCCTACGCCGAGGGTGCCGATGGAAAAGTGGAGAAGCGGCTGCAGCGGCTGCAGGTGCATCTGGTCGGTATCGGGGGTGCCGATGCCGCGATGATTGAACGCCGTGGCTATGGCGCGGCCATGAACACGCAGATCGACATGGGCATCTTCGATTACTGCGGCGCGCGCGTGCTGTCCTCCACCCTGCTGCTGGAGGCGGACACCGGGGCGGCCGCGGCGCATCTGCAGACCGCGATGGAGATCGGCCGTAAAATCGGACATCCAACGAGCTGACAGCCGTGTTCCGCCGATGCCTGCCACCGACACCCCCACGCGTCGCCGACTGACCCGCGAGCAGCGGGCCCGCCAGCTGCTGGATGTCGCATGGGCGCTGGTAGGCGCCGAAGGCACCGATGCCTTGACCCTGGGGCGCCTGGCCGAAGCGGCGGGCGTGACCAAGCCGGTGGCCTACGATCACTTCGTGACGCGCAACGGCCTGCTGGCGGCGCTCTACCATGACTACGACCAGCGGCAGACGCTCATTTTCAATGACCGTATCGCCGCGGCGCCGGCAGAACTGACCGCGCGCGCAGCGGCCATCGCGTCCGGTTACATCGACTGCGTGCTGAGCCAGGGCAGCGACGTGCAGAGCATCCTCGCAGCGCTGGTCGGCGCGCCGGAGCTGCGCGAGGTGCGGCACTGCTACCAGCAGGAGTTCATCGACAACTGCGCGGACTGGCTGGGCCCGTTCGCCGGTGACGGTCAGGTACCGGTGGAGGGGCGCTGGGCGATCCTCGGCGCTGCCGAAGCGCTGTCCGAAGCGGTGGCCAATGGCGCTATCGGCAAAGCCGACGCGGAACGCGAACTGCAGCGGGTGATCGTATCCACCGTTGTACGGGACTGACTGCCCGCGCAGGTCAGGCTTCTGCGACGGTGTCACCGGCCAACGCGGCGAATCCACTGGCAAGATGCCTGCGCACCCGCGCATCGCGTGCTTCGCGGTCTTCCGAGCCAAGCACCACGGTGATCAATCGCACCGGCTGCGCGTGTCCGGCGATGGGGCGGCGCGCCGTAGCCGCCAGGCAGAACCCGGCCGCGCGGGTATAGCCGGTCTTCAGGCCGTCCACACCTTCATCGGCGAGCAGTGCGTTCTGGTTGCTGCGGCTGAACGTCCCGTGTGCGAACGCTGGCTGTGCGGTGATGGCCAGCACCTGCGGATGATCTGCCAGCAGGCGGCCCGCCAGCACCGCCATGTCGCGTGCGCTGGATACGTGCCGCGGCGTGGTGATGCCGGACACCGACGCGAACCAGGTACTGCCCAGGCCGAGACGCCGCGCCAGCGCGTTCATGTGCTGCAGGTACGCCGCCTGCGAGCCGTGCAGATGGCGGGCAAGCACAAGGGCCGCGTCGTTGCCCGATACCACCAGCATGCCCTGCAGCAGCCGGCCCAGTGTGACCGTTTCGCCGGGCACCAGGCCCATGCGCGTTTCATCGTCAGCAACCGCGTGCACGTCCTCGGCGGCAACGGTCACCGGCATCTCCCAAGCGGCGGCGCCGGATGCGACCTGTTCGTAGGCTGCGTACGCGGTCATCAGTTTGGTCAGTGAAGCAGGCGGACGCTGCAGGTCGGCGTTCTCCTGGTGGATGACCGCGAAGCTGCCGGCATCCAGAGTGATCGACGAGACCGGGGAACGTGGAGACGGCATGGTGGCGCGGCAGGGGAGACGTTCACAGGATACCGCTGCCAGGATGCGTGAATCTGCAATATTGCAATGATATAACGTCGCGCATTCCGGGCCGCCTGCCCGACCCCACAGGATGCACGATGACCGCACACACGCCGCGCCGTTGGCTCTACCCTTCGATTCTGGCCGCGCTGGCAGCCCTCGCCGGCTGCCAGCCGGCACCGCGTGCGCAGGCGCCGGTGGCGACCGGCGGCTACCCGCACAACGTGATCGTGATGATCAACGACGGCGCGGGCTGGGGAACCTGGGATGCCGCCGCGTACTGGCAGTATGGCAGCCGCGAAGGCGCCCCGTACGCGCACTTCCCGCAGCGCCTTGCGGTGGCCACGTTCCCGCTCAACGCCAGCAGCCAGCCCACGCACGATTCGGCGCAGACGCTCGGCTACGACGCCGCGAAAGCATGGGATGCCACCCCGGTACCGGCAGCGGATCTTCCGTTCGCCGGTTATCAGTACCTGGCCGCGGTGGCGACCGACAGCGCCGCGGCGGGCACGGCGTTGTCGTCGGGCATCAAGACGTACAACAACGCCATCAACGTCAACAACGACGGCGTCGCGGTCGAGTTCAACACCCTGCGCGCCAAGCGCCTGGGCATGGCAACCGGTGTGGTCACCTCGGTGCCGTTCTCGCACGCGACACCGGCCGCGTTCGCCGCGCAGAACGCGTCGCGCAACAACTACCATGCCATCGCCCACCAGATGCTGGCCCAGGGCCACATGGACCTGGTCATGGGAACCGGTGGCCCCGGCTACAGCGTCGATGGCCGCGCCTGCGATGACGATGCGGGCGCAGTGAAGGCCGAGGGTTGCGCGAACCCCTGGGAGTGGGTGTCGCAGCAGGACTGGCAGCAGCTGGAAGCAGGTACCCCCATCGCTGGCAATCCTGCCGGACCGTGGCGGTTGATCCGCAGCAAGGAAGCATTCGCTGCGCTTGCACAGGGACGGTTGCCAGCCGACCGCCCGTTGATCGGCGTACCGCGTGTGGCCAGCACCCTGCAGCAGGCGCGTCAGCTGCAGGCCCTGGGCAGGGATGAGACCACTCCCTCCGGCGTGAGGAAGATCGACAGCGTGCCGGACCTGGCGACCATGACCCGCGGCGCCCTGCAGTTCCTGCAGCAGCGCTCGTCCAAGGGCCTGTTCCTGATGGTGGAAGGTGGGGCCACCGACTGGGCCGCGCATACCAGTGCGTGCGGCACCGAATGGCATTACGGCCAGTGCGGCGACCAGCCGCAGTACGGCCGCCTGATCGAAGAGACGGTCGAGTTCAACGATGCGGTATCGGCGGTGGTGGCGTGGATCGAGCGCAACGGCGGATGGCAGCGCAATCTGCTGATCGTCACCACCGACCACGACAACAGCATGCCGATGGGGCCCGACGCGCAGCAGGTGGCGTTCGAGCCGGTGCGCAACAACGGGCGCGGGCGGATGCCGGGGATGAGCTTCCGCCCCACCGGCAATCACTCCAACGCACTGGTACCGCTGTGGGCCAAGGGCGCCGGCGCCGAGCGGCTCGGCGCCCGCGTGCGCGGCATCGACGCCGGTTACCGACAGCATGTGCGGTGGAATGATGGCAGCTACATCGACAACACCGACGTGGCTGCCGCAGTGCAGGACGTGCTGCAGCGGCCGTGACCCGAACGGCGCACGGTTCGGCCCGGTTGCCATCGCGTCCGAAGCGATGCAGCCTGCGCCGATGGAACCGCAGATCCGCATCGATGGTCGTGTCTTCGCCTACGTCTTTCCCTGCGCCTGGGAGGATTACGCCAAGATCGGTTTCTCGCGTGACCCGCTCGGTCGCATCAGCGCACTGCATCGGCGCTGGTTCGAGTTCTTCGATCTGTGCGCCGGGGCGCTGGTGGAGGCGGAAACCGAGCGCGATGCGCGTGACCTGGAGCTGGAGCTGCGTGCCCCCTTCCGAGCACATCGCGCGCCGGCACCGATGACCGTGCAGGACAAGGCCGGCGGACGCACCGAATGGGTGCGTGGCGCGAACCAGGCCCTGTCCGATGCTGTGCGTACGCTGGATGGGCGCGGATATCGGACCTTCCCGCTGCGCCCCTGGCTGCGCGCCGCCATGGTCCAGCGGCTGGATCGCCTGCATGACTGGGCCGCCCTGCAGCTGCCGGAAGAGGAAAGCCTGCGCATGCCGGGCAGCCCCGGACCGGCGCTGCTGCGCGATACCCTCGATGGCTATCGCGCGCTGGACATCGACCCGCTGCCATCGCTACCGCCCCATGTGCAGGCCTGGTACGGGCATTAGCGCCCCGGCACTGGTAAGCCCGCCGCTGCCGCGCTCAGCGCGGGGCGGGGCAGGTGGGGCAAGTCACCTTTGCTGCAGCTGGACGGTCGAGGTGTGTGCTCCGGTACGGCTTTGCCGGTGCCCCGGTCGTGCTGGCCACCGGCGTGGCCAACTGGCGGGCCAGCTCGGCGCTTGCGATGTGACCGTGCAGGAACAACAGACTGCTGAAGATGTTCATGATCGTCACTCCACTTGAGTGGATTGAACGATACGGGCAGCATGAGGACGCAAAAAGCGACATTTCCGCAAGCTTGACTTGAACAGGATTCAAGCCTTATGTCCCGCCCACCCCTCCATGCCCTGCAGGGTTTCGTGGCTGCCGCGCGCCTGGGCAACCTGTCACGCGCCGCGGCGTCGATGAACCTGACCGTCAGCGCGCTCAGCCACCAGATGCGGCAGCTCGAAGAACGCCTCGGCCAGCCGCTGCTGGTCCGCCAGGCGCGCGGGGTCGCACTGACCCTGGAGGGCCAGCGCCTGCTCGATCGGGTCGGGCCGCACCTGGATGCAATCAACGAGGTGTTCCAGCGCTATGCCGCGCGCGCCGAACATGTGCTGACGATCAGCGCCGTACCGTCGATGGCCTCCGCATGGCTGGTGCCACGGCTGGGTCATTTCGTCGCCGCACACCCGCAGATCGAGATCAACCTGCAGTCCAGCGAGCGCCTTGTCGATTTCGATCGGCAGCTGCAGTTCGACGCGGCCTTGCGCGTAGGCGGCGGGCAATGGGCCGGGCTGGTGGTCGAGCGGCTGTTCGATGAGTGGCTGGTGCCGATGGCCAGCCCGGCGCTGATCGCGCGGATGGGCGGCATCGACCGTGCTCCACTGGCGCAGTGGCCGCTGCTGGGCGATCCGGATGGCGCATGGGCCGCGTGGTTTGCCCTGATCGGGCAGAGCCCCCCTTCGCGGTTCGTGGCGGTGCTCGACGATTCGGAAGCGCATCACCGTGCAGCGCTCGATGGCGTCGGTGTGGCCTTGGGCCGGCTGACGCGCGCGCGCCTGCTGCTGGATTCGGGCCAGCTGGTCGCGCTGTCGGAGCAGCGGCTGAAAACCGCCTGGCCGCACTGGCTGGTGTATCCGCAGCGCTCGGCGCGCCACCGTGGATTCCTCGCCTTCCGTGAGTGGTTGCATGCGCAGGCCAGCGAGCATGCGCGGCACATGGAGACGCAGGGCTGATCCGGCCCGGCGCACGCAGCCACCTGTCGCGTGCTGCGGGCCACTGCTGCGTCATCGCACCAGGGTGACCGCCTGTCCGGAACGTGCGAAAGCGTCCTCGAGCAGGGGCCCTACCTTGATCGCCTCGACCTCGTCGAACAGGGCCCGCAGGGCGGCAGCGGGGCGCGCCGCAGGTGCGGCCACGGCCTGCTGGATCGCAGTGAAGCGGTCGGCGAGCACGCGGTGTCCCGGATGCTGCAGTGCCCAGGCCTGCAGTGGCTGGCGCACGCCAGCGGCGGCATCCAGGCGCCGTGCGTCAAACAGATCGATGGCCGCCGCCGACGTGTCGGCACGCTCGATCGTGGCGTGCCGCAGTTCCCGGCTCAGGAACAGATCGTAGGCGGCACCGCGGCCAACGGCGATACGCAGCCCATCGCGATCCAGATCGGCCACCTGCCGCGCCGGACTGTCCTCGCGCACCAGGTAGGTTCCTTCGATCTCCACATACGGTGCACTGAAGGCGATGCGGCCGGCACGTGCCGGATCGATGGCGAGAAAGGCCAGGTCCCATGCGTCGTCGGCTGCCGCCGCGACCACCGATGCGGCCGCATCGTGACAGGTGAATCGCGCCTGCACGCCCATCCGCTGCGCCAGCGCGGTGGCCAGCTCCACCGAGGGGCCGCGCGGCGATCGTGCGTCGCCCTGCGCAAGGACCGGATTGCCCAGATTGATGGCGACGCGCAGATGGCCCAGTGGCGCCAGTGCACTTCGGTGATCGGCCAGGGTCATGCAGCGCTCCGCGAAGGGGGGCAGGCCAGCATGCCCGCAACGATGCGCACGGAATGTCAGGGCGGCGCCATCCTGCGACGATGCACCCCATCGCGCATGTCGAGATTCCGGCCAGCGACCTGGCTCGCGCCATCGCCTTCTACCTGCAACTGCATGATGCCGGCCACTGGCGGGCGGCCGAGATCTGCGACAGCGAGGGCAACCGTATTGCGCTGCAGGCGCCGGTGACGTTGTAACCCGGGCACCGTACCGCGCGGTGCTACCGTGATGCGGCGTGCGAGCGCTGCAGCCAATCGGTGATCGCCGGGTCGAGCCGCGCATCGTCCGGCACGCGCAGGCCGAATGCCGACTGCAGGACGTCGCGCACGTCGGCGGCATCGCGCAGCGGACGCTTGAGCGGCGCCTGCCCGGGGCGGTACTCGGTGTAGTTGCCACTGCCGATGGTGCGCCGCCAGTCCGGGCCGGCCAGTGACGCGCGCAGCTGGCCGGGGAAACCCGAATCCGGGTGCGTGCACACGTACCAGTTGGCCACCACGTTGTCGATCGGCGCTGGCGGCCGCAGGTCGAAGCGGTACAGCGCCCGCCATGCGTCGCCCGCCTGGGCGGACAGCACGAAATCGTCCCCGCCCGGCAGCTGCTGCAGCTGGAAAGACTCATGCGGCGTGGTTTGCGGCGCCGTTTCGTGCAGCCGCAGTGGCACCGTCGGCGTCAGGCCACCGAAGCCGGCATCGACCAGCCAGTCCTCTCCCTCCACGTGCACGCGCAGCAGCAGGTGGGTACGCGCCGTCGGGGCATCGTCCTGTGCTGCCAGCAGCACGCGCGCGCTCAGCGGCTGTGCGTCGAAGCCCACTGTCTGCAGGAGCGCCAGCAGGCCGCCGTTGAGTTCAAAGCAGTAGCCGCCGCGCTGCTGGTCGAGCAGCTTGTGCTGCACGCTGTCGAGATCGATCGGTACCGCGTCGCGCAGCAGGCTGCTGAGGGTTTCAAAGGGGAGCAGGGCGTTGTGGCGCTGCACCAGCAGGGTCAGTCCGGCAAGGTCCAGCGACGGCGGAGCATCCAGTTGCAGGCGCTGCAGATAACGGGGGACGTCGAGCGGGGTCATGGCGAGGGCGGCCGGTTGGAAGAATCACACTGTGCAACCGCAACCGGGGTTGAGGTCAAGCGCGGGCGCTGTGTCACGTCTCCGTCGCCTGGGGCCGGTACAAAGAGCGCAACCGGCACGGTGCGTGCCACGGCTTCGGCAATGTGCCTAAAGTTGTCGCCGGTCAGGCCGATACAGGTGCGTCCTTCCGCCTGGAGTCTGTGATGTCGGCCGCCGTCCCCCTTCGGTCCCTGCGCACCCGTCTCATCGCGATGCGCTCGGCGTTTCCACGCCTGCTGGTCTGGCTGCAGCCGCATCGACTCAGCGTGGCCAACAAACTCAAGGCCACCCTGCTGGTCTGCGGCGCGGGCCTGGTGGCGATTGCCGCTGTCCATGCCTGGACCGGTTATGCCAGCAGCCAGGCCGCACGCAGTCAGGCCAGTTACCAGCGTGGCAGCGATCTGGCCGCACGCCTGGCGACGCGGGTGGCGGAGGCGCGTCGCCTGCAGACCCAGTATGCACGCAGTTTCGACGATGCTGACCGCAGCCAGCTGCAGGCGGCCCAGCAGGCACTGCAGGTCGATCTGAAGGCGCTCAGGGCGATGCCGATGGATGCCGGTCGCCGCAAGGCATTGCAGGCGCTCACCGAGGCCGCCGAGGGATTCTCGCAGGGAGTGGCTGCGCTGTTCGAACGTGTGGACGAGATGGGGCGTGGTGATGCCGGCCTGGCTGCACAGCTGCAGCAGGCCGCCGATGCCCTGCAGCAGCAGGTGGATGGCCTGGACCGGCCGGCACTGGCGCTGCACCTGCAGAAGATGCGGCGCCAGGAAGCGCTGCTGCTGCTCGATGGCGATTCGACTCATGCCGACCGCGCCAGCGAAGAGAAGCTGCCGTTCGATCTGGCGCTGGCGGGGTTGCCGCCCGACGTGCAGGAGGCCCTCCGCACCGGCATGGACGCCTATCAGTCGGCACTGCTTGGCTATACCGCTGCCCGCGTCGGCCTTGATGTGGAGACGCAATCGCTGCTGGAGACCGCTGCCGGCGTGGCGCCCGCGCTCGCCGCCTTCCAGCAGGCACAGGTGAATGCGCTGGCCCTGGCGCAGGCGCGGCAGCAGGCCGGTGCACGCACCATGAGCGTGCTGTTCGCCCTCACCCTGCTGCTGGTGGCCGGCGTGCTGATCACCAGCCTGCTGCTGGTGCTGCGCGCGGTGCGCAGGCCGATCCAGGACACCCTGCGGTTCGCCAGCGACATTGCCGATGACCGGCTCGATACCACGCTGCGCGTGCACAACGCCAACGACGAGATCGGCCAGCTGGCACAGCGCCTGGTGGACATGCAGCAGCGGCTGCGTGCGCGCATCGAGACCGAGCGTGCGGTGGCCCGTGGCAACACGCGCGTACGCCAGGCCCTGGACTGCGCGCAGACCGGGCTGATGGTGGTCGATGCCGAAGGCCAGGTGGCCTACGCCAATCCTGCGTTGCGGCACCTGCTGGGCCTGCAGGCCGACGCGCTGGTCGGCACTGACGCGCGGGACCTGCATCCGGCCCTGGCCAGCCTGGTCGATGCGCGCCACCGCCAGGAGCGGGAAATCAGTCATGCCGGTGTGCGCTATCAGTTGATTGCCAACGCCATCGTCGATGACGACCAGTTCCTGGGCGTGGCGCTGGAGTGGCGCAGCCGTGCGCTGGAAACGCTGCTGGAGACCGAGGTGGCGGCACTGGTCGACGCTGCCGCGCAGGGTGACCTGCACGGGCGCATCGCGCTGCAGGGCAAGCACGGTTTCGTGCATACGCTGTCCACCAGCATCAACCGCCTGCTGTCCACCTTTGAAACCAACCTGGGGGACCTGCAGGCATTGCTGGCGGCGTTGGCCCGTGGGGATCTCAGCGTGCGCATGGAAGGTGAGCTGCAGGGCGTGTTCGCACGCATGCGCGACGACGCCAATGCAACCGTCGCACAGCTCGGCCGCATCGTGACCCGCATCCAGCGCGCCGCCGCCAGCCTCGACAGCGGTGTCGGTGAAATCGTTGCCGGCCATCACGACCTCTCGCAGCGTACCGAGCAGCAGGCGGCCAATCTGGAAGAGACCGCAGCCTCGATGCATGAGCTGACCGACACCGTCGGCCGCAACGCCGACGCCGCCGGACGTGCCGACGCGCTGGTGCAGGGGGCTGCAGCGGTTGCACAGCGGGGTGGGGTGGCCGTCGGTCAGGTGGTGGAGACCATGCAGGGCATCAGTGAAGCATCGCACCGCATCGGGGACATCACCCAGTTGATCGACGGCATCGCATTCCAGACCAACATCCTTGCGCTCAACGCCGCCGTGGAGGCTGCGCGTGCCGGAGAGCAGGGCCGCAGTTTCGCGGTGGTGGCGGCGGAAGTGCGTCTGCTCGCGCAGCGCAGTGCCGAGGCAGCCAGGCAGATCAAGGCGCTGATCGAGGATTCCGTGGCACGCGTCGGCCAAGGCAGCGTGCAGGCCGCGCAGGCGGGCACCACCATGGACGAGATCGTCGGCAGCGTGCAGCAGCTGGCGGACCTGCTCGCCGGCATCCGCAGCGCCTCGCAGGATCAGCACGCAGGCATCGCCCAGGTGAACCACGCCATCGTGCAGATGGAGGCCAGTACCCAGCGCAATGCCAGCCTGGTGGAAGAAGCCGGCTCGTCGACCGCGCAGATGCAGGCGCAGGTGCGCGCGCTGGCCGAAGCCGTGTCCGCGTTCCGCCTGCAGCCGGACCGTCAGGCCCGCGCGGCGGCGTGATCGCGTCCGCCGCCGGGTCCAGCCCGGCGGCGCGGCTCAATACACGTCGCGCCGGTAGCGACCGCTCTCGAGCAGCGTTTCCACCACCTCGTCACCGAGCGCGCCCCGCAGTACCTGATCCACGCCCTCGGCCATGCCCTGCAGCGAGCCGCAGACATGGATCACGGCGCCACGCTGCATCCATTCCCGCAGTTCATCGCAGGCCGACCGCAGGCGGTCCTGGACGTAACCGCCCGCTGCGTCGCGCGAGAACGCCAGGTCGACCCGGATCAGATGGCCCTGCGCCTGCCATGCGCTCACCTCATCGGCGAACAGGAAGTCATGAGCGCGCTGGCGCTCGCCGAACAGCAGCCAGTGGCCGTGCTCGCCTGCGTGTGCCGCCTCGCGCAGCAGGCCGCGCAGGCCGGCGATGCCGGTGCCGTTGCCGATCAGCACCATGGGTGCGCCCGGCACGCGATGGAAGCCGGGGTTGCGGTGCACGCGCGCGGCGATGTGCGCGCCTGCCGGCGCATGCAGCGACAGCCAGCCCGAACCCAGCCCCGGGCGCCCGTTGTTGTCGTGCACCAGGCGCACGACCAGTTCCACCACGCGATCGGCCGGGCAGGAGGCGATCGAATACTCGCGGCCCGGCAGTACGGGCAGGGCCGTCAGCCAGCGTCCGGCATCCTGCACCTGCAGCGCACTGGCCGCGTCCGGCAGTTCGCGTTCGCTGGCCAGGCACTGCAGGGTCTGCGTGCCGCCTTCGATCAGCAGCGGTTGCAGCGGGTCCAGTCCATGCGCCAGCAGTACCGCACGGGCATGCGCGGCGCTGTGCCGCGGCGCGATGTGCAGGATGTCGCCGGCCTGCCACTGCACGTCATCCGGCGCGGCCAGCCGGATCCGCCAGATCGGACCACCGACGCTGCCCGGGTTCAGCTGCTGGCGATCCAGCAGCTGCCAGTCGTGCATGCGGGTGGCCGCCGGCAGCACGCTGTCGTCGGCAGCAATGCCGGTCAACAGGCCGAGCTGCTGCTGCCACTGGCGCAATGCCGCGACCGATGCAGCGTCCACGTCGATGCGGTCGAACATCGCGCGGGCACCGTTGCCCAGCAGCCACGCATCGAACTGGCGGCCGAAGGCGCAGTAGTGCGGGTACTGGCGGTCGCCCAGCGCGAGCATGCCGAACTGCAGTGTGGCCAGGTCCAGGGATCGGCCCAGCAGCTGGCGCGAGGCACGTCGTGCCGAATCCGGCGGTTCGCCGTCACCAAAGGTACTGAGCACGAACAGCGCGTGGCTCGCCGCCTGAAGGCGGTGCGCGTCGATCCTTGCCAGCGGCAATACCTGCACCGCCTGTCCGCTGGCCTGCAGCTGCGCTGCCGCGCGCCATGCCAGCTGTTCGGCCAGGCCGCTCTGGCTGGCATGCACCACCAGCCATGCGGCGCCGTTGGCTGCGGCCGCCGGCAGCGGCTGGCGCAGCGCACGTGCGGCGCGCTGGCTGCGGCGACGGTCGAGATAGAGCAGCCAGCCGGTGATGAAGAACAGGCTCATGCCCAGGCTGCTGAGCATCACGATGATGCGCCCGGGAATCCCGAAGTAGCTGCCCGAGTGCAGCGCGAACACGCTGGTGGCCAGCTGACCGCCAGCGCCCTGGCGCGCGTAGGGACGCGCGTCCAGAATCGCACCGCTGGCAGGGTCGAGCTGCAGCAGATCGTGCGCGCGGTCATGATGGCCGCCGCGCAATGCTGGATCGCCCGCCATGGTCCGCACATTCAGTGCCTGGCCGGGCTTCTCGGGCAGCCGCAGGTCGATGTAACCGGTGCGCACCCCGGCCTGCGCGTACAGCGTCGTTTCCACGCGGCGCAGGTCGAGCACGGCGCCGGCATCGATCACCTGCTTGGCCGGTGGCGCCACGCCGAGCAGGGCATTGGCCGCGCTGCGATACCAGTCGAACGACCACCACAGGCCGGTCAGGGCACTCATCAGGTAGATCAGCAGCACCCAGGTGCCGGCCACCGAATGCAGGCTCCACAGGAAGCCGCGGCCGCTGCGCTTCCATTCCACGGCCAGCCAGCTTCGCCAGTGCCACCAGCGGCGGGGCCAGCGCAGGTAGAGCCCGGACAGCGTGAAGAACAGCAGGGCGATCGCGCAGCTGCCGGTGATCCATTTTCCGCGCTCGCCCGCGGCGAGGTGGCGGTGCAGGTCTTCGACGAAGTCGAAGAAGGCCTGCCCGCGCAGGGCGCTGAAGCGCTCGCCGCTGTAGGGGTCGAAGTACACCCAGTGCGCTTTGCCGCCGGCGAAACGGGCCACCGATGGGCGCTGGCCGCTGGCATCCACGCGCAGCCGCTGCAACGGCCGTTTGCTGTCGGCCTGCAGCATCGGCACCAGCTCGCTCAGGGGCAGCGGCTGCTGGCCTTCGGCGTGATGTTCGGCGATGGCGGCGAAGCCGGGGTTGGCGGCGCGCAGCAGTTCATCTTCAAAAGACAGGGCTGCGCCGCTCAGGCCCATGATGGCCAGAACGGTGCCGGCCGTGATGCCCAGCAGCCAGTGCAGTTGGAACAGGACGTTCTTGAACATCGGGGGATGAAAGCCAGGAGGGCTGCCGCCCGCATCCTGCGCAACAGCAAATGAGAATTAGTCGCGTAATTCTCGGGGGCGCCCTGCCTGCGGTCAAGCCGGTGGGGTGGCGCCAGCGACGGGGCCTTCCATGGCCACCGTTGCGCGCACTTGCACCTGCGTCAGAACTTCCAGCCCACCCGCGTGTAATAGAACCCGCCGTTGAATCCGTAGGGCGAATGCACCGGATACTGCGCACCGGCCACGCCCCCCCAGGGGTTGCTGGCCGGCACACGGTCGAACAGGTTCTGCGCGCCCACGCTGACGTACAGGCCCGAATCGAACTTCCAGCCCACCTCCGCATCCACGATCAACGCGCTGCCCCCGTAGATCGGCAGGCCGCCGTCCTCGGCGGAGATCACGCCGCTGTCCAGGTGATCCTCGTACCAGCTGCTGTAATAGTTGAACCGGAGATTGGCGTGGAAGATCTGCCGCTGGTGATTGATGCTGAAGTAGCCCTTGGTCCTGGGCAGCGATTTCTCCAGCTTGTACACGCGCGCTTCGTCGATGAAGTCGGTGTCGTAGCGGTCCACCTTCGTGCGGTTCCAGTTGGCCGCCAGCGAGTAGGTGGTGACCCCGCCGAAGTGGTTGCTCTTGAAGCTGGTCACCAGGTCCACGCCGGTGGTGGTGGTATCGAAGGCGTTGCCGAAGTAGGTTACCTGCGAGATGGAAGCGGCTTCCGCATTGCCGCCGGCCACCAGCGCCGCACGCTCCTCCGGAGTGACTGCAAAGCTGGTGCTCAGGGCAATGCGGTCTTCCACCTTGATCTGATAGCCGTCCAGGGTGACCAGCCAGTCACCTTCGGTCCACACCGCACCCAATGACACATTCCTGGACTCTTCCGGAGTAAGCGGCTGCGCGCCCTTGAGCTGGGCAATCGGATTGGTCGGCGGCAGGGTGGCGATGTCTTCCAGTGCGGTACCGCCGAACACGGTGCTGATCTGGCTGATGTTGGCCTGGCCGGGAGTCGGCGCACGGAAGCCGGTGTTGTAGGCGCCGCGCAGAGCGAAGTGCTCGTTGAAGTCGAAGCGTGCGGTGAGCTTGCCGGTGGTGGTGCTGCCGAACGAATCGTAGTCCTCGTAGCGCAGCGCACCGGCCAGCAGCAGCCGCTCGGTGAGCTGTGCTTCCAGGTCGGCGTAGGCGGCCCAGTTGCGACGATCAAAGGTGCCGGCGGTGCGCGTGCTGAAGCCGTTGAATCCGTTGGAGCCCAGCGCGAAGCCCTGCTCGGTCAGCGGCCCGATGGCGGTGGACGGGCCGTCACCGGGGCTGATCCTGAAGCTCTCCTCGCGCCATTCGGCACCCATCGCCAGGCGCAGCGGCTGGCTGCTGAAGCTGACCGGGATGTCCCGGCTGACGTCCACGTTGAGGTTCTTTTCGGTCTGGGTATTGCCACCCGGGCGGAAGAACAGCCCGGCCGGCTGGTCGGGACCGAGCGAGGCGTTGACGGTGTTGTAGATGGTGAACTCGATGTCGTTGCGTCCCCAGGAGCCGCTCACGTCCCAGTACCACTCACCCCAGGTGCCTTTGGCGCCGGCGAACACCGAGGCGTCTTCCAGTTTGCCGCCGAAACGTGGGGTGAAGCCGCCGGGCAGGCTGGACAGGAAGGTAAAGCAGTTGGCGGGCAGGGCAGCCACCGCGCCGCTCACGGTGCCGTACGGCAGGAGGTTGCCGGCGCCATCGCGCAGGGCGATGGTGGGGCATGCGCCCACGCCGGTCAGGTTGCCCACCAGCAATGTCTGGCCGCCATCGTTGGAGTAGACGCCCGAACGTGCGGTGGGGTCGCGGTAGTAGAACCCGCCATCCACTTCACGCTTGGCGTAATTGCCGAACAGGTAGAACTCCACGTTCTCGGTGTCGTAACCGAGGTTGGCGACCAGCTTGAGGTCGTCGTCCACCTTCGGCGATCCCCAGATCTGCGCAGGATCTTTCACCCCGGGGTAGCCTGCCGCTGCGACCGCGGCGGCATCGTCGCGCTGCACACTGCGCGAGGTGTCGTCGGCGTTGCGCCATTCGGCCGTAAGGGTGGCGAAGCCGTGCTCGGTGAGCGGCAGGCCGATCTGCGCCGAGTACTGGGTGGTGAGCCCGTCGCCCTCGTAGTACTGGCCGGCGAACACCTCGGCGGTGCCGCCTTCGCGCAGCTTCTTCAGGCTGAAGTTGAGCACGCCGGCAATGGCGTCCGAGCCGTATTGTGCCGCTGCGCCGTCGCGCAGCACGTCCACCTGTTCCAGCGCCAGCGAGGGGAACACGGACAGGTCCGGTCCCTGTGCGCCGTCGGACAGTCCGTGGCCGAGGAACGTGATCACCGCCGAGCGGTGGAAACGCTTGCCGTTGACCAGCAGCAGGGTGTTGTCCGGCGGCAGGCCACGCAGGTTGGCCGGACGCACCAGGCTGGCCGCATCGTCGATGGGAATCGTGCTGACGTTGAAGGAAGGCACGAGCACTTTGAGCTGGTCGAGGGCGTCGGTCGCGCCCTGGTTGCGGAACTCTTCACCGCTGATGATGTCGATCGGCACCGCCGACGAGGACACCGTGCGCGGTTTGGTGCGGCTGCCCAGTACCGAAACGGTATCCAGGGTGGTGGCCGCGTCGGGCGTCGTCGATGTGCCGCTGTCCTGCGCCCGTGCAACGGGGCTGGTGGACAGCAGCGCGGTGGCGAGGGCCACCATTACTGCGGATGCCAATGGCGTGATTGCGTCTGGAGCCTGAACACTTCTGCGAATTCCGTGTTTCATGCATGCACCCTGCAGTCGATTTGAGTGGTTTGTCGGTCAGTCGTTCATCCTGTTGGTTCTCCTTGCAGCCAGGGCCCTGGTCGCTAAACGCAGAATTAACAGAACGTAAACCGTACTGCAACGAATCTTTCGTTTTAAGGCGCCAAGACGCGGAATGGATCGCAAAACAGCCTTATATAGTTGCTCAAGGCATGTACTATGTGCCCAAGGCAACCATCAGGAACGTCCCCGTGTCTGCGCTCACTTCCGATCCCGTCGCACAGGTCCGCGCCTTCAACCGCTTCTACACCCGCAGGATCGCGGTGCTCGAGGAGCGTTTGCTGCACAGCGACTTCACCCTCACCGAGGCGCGGGTGCTGTTCGAACTGGCGGCGGGCCAGGGCATCACGGCTGCGCAGCTGGGCCATCGGCTAGACCTCAACGCGGGCTACCTCAGCCGGCTGCTGAGCGGGCTGCAGGCGCGCGGTCTGGTTCAACGCGAACCGTCGGTGATGGATGCGCGCGCGAACCGGCTGGTGTTGACCGAGGCGGGCCGCGCCGCCTTCGCACAGCTGGATGCAGCGTCCAGCGAAAGCGTCGCTGCCATGCTGGGAGATATCAGCGAAGCAGGATGCCAGCGCCTTCTTGAGGCGATGGCGCACATCCAGGCACTGCTGGGAGGTGCATCGTCGGATTGCGTGCTGCGCGATCCCCGCCCCGGCGACATGGGCTGGGTGATCCAGAAGCACGGCGCGCTGTATGCACGCGAATTCGGATGGAACGCGGAGTTTGAAGCGCTGGTGGCCGACATCGTCACCCGCTACCTGCGCGAACACGACCCGCAGACCGAGCGCTGCTGGATCGCTGAACTGGACGGCACCCCGGTGGGGTCGGTGTTCGTGGTCCGGCACGACGCGCACAATGCCAAGCTGCGGCTGCTGCACGTCGATGCCAGCGCGCGCAGGCGGGGCATCGGGCAGCGACTGGTGGACGAGGCGATGAGCTTCGCGCGCGCGGTGGGCTACAAGCGCATGGTGCTGTGGACCAATGCCGCGCTCATCGACGCCCGCGGTCTGTACGAACGGGCCGGCTTCGAACTGATGACCGAGCAGCACGAGCAGCTGTTCGGCCAGCCACAGGTGTCCCAGCTCTGGGCGCGCTCACTGGTCTGACCGGGATCAGGACGCGTGGATGCCGGCCGCGGCCAGCTTACAGCCGGGCCCACGTCTGCACTTCGCCGGCGGCAAACGGCCCCAGCTTCTGCTTCACGATGCGGCCCTGTGCATCCACCAGCACGCTGTAAGGTAGCAGCCCCTGGGCATTGCCCAGCTGCACGCTGGCATCGCGCGGACCGGGCGTCTCCAGCACGATCGGGTAGTCCACCGGCACCCGCTGCAGGAAGCGCTGCACATCTTCGGGTGTATCCAGCGCCAGCCCCAGCACCTGCACGCCGTCAGGTTGCTGCGCCTGCGCGAAGCGCGACAGTTCCGGCATTTCCTCGACGCAGGGCCCGCACCAGCTGGCCCAGACATTGATGAGCAGCGGCCGGCCGGCAAAACGCTGGCGCAGATCGAGCGGCTGTCCCTGCAGGTCCGGCAGCACCAGTGCGGGCAGGGCATCGCCTGCCTGCAGCACGGGCAGCGGTGCTGCAGGTGGCTGCACGTCTGGATCGCCAGCGTCCGCCGCCGGCACCGGCGTCAGCCGATGGCCGGCCCACAGGCCCAGGCCGGCAGCCAGCACCGCGGTCCACAGCAGCGCTGGCCGTTGCCACCTCATCGTGCGGTGCGCAGCAGCGCTTCTTCGACCACGGCCTGGGTAAGCAGGGTCGGCAGCACCGTCGGCGGTGCGCCGGGCCCGTACACCACGTAAAGCGGAACGCCCACGGCCTTGTGCTCATCGAGGAAAGCGGTGATCTGCGGGTCCACGTTGGTGTAGTCGCCGCGCATGTACACCGCGTTGGTGCGCCTGAGCAGCTCCCTGAACTCCGGTCGCGACAGCACGGCGCGCTCGTTCGCCTTGCAGCTCACGCACCAGTCGGCGGTCATGTTGACGAACACCACGCGGTTGTCGGCACGCAGGCGGTCGAGCAGCTGCGGCGAATACTCCACGACGTTCTCGCTGGTGGCCTGTGCCGCACGTGCCGGTGGCTTCAGCTGGGTCACGCCCCACACCGGTACCAGCGCGGCGATTGCCAGCAGCACGCCCAGCAGGCCGGCGGCGCGCTGGCTGCGCCAGCGGCTGCGCTCGAACAACCACAGGCCCAGGGCCAGCAGCAGCAGTCCGCCCAGCGCCAGCGCCATGCCGTCCACGCCACGCTGCTTGCCCAGCACCCACAGCAGCCACAGTGCGGTGGCATACATCGGGAACGCCAGCACGTGCTTGAGCGTTTCCATCCACGGGCCGGGCTTGGGCAGGCGCCGCGCGAGCGCCGGCACGAAGCCGATCAGCAGGAACGGCAGGGCCAGGCCAAGACCCAGGAACAGGAACACGGCCATCGCCTGTACGGGCGTGGCAACGAAGGCATAGGCGACCGCGCCTCCCATGAACGGACCGACGCACGCGCTGCCGACCACGCAGGCCAGCGCACCGGTGAAGAAATCGCCGGCCGGACCGCTGCGACGGGCGAGTGACTGGCCGAGGTTGCCCAGGCCACCGCCGAGGGTGAACACGCCGGACAGGCTCAGGCCAACCGCAAACATGATGTAGGCCAGGGCCGCGACCACGCCTGGGTGCTGCAGCTGGAAACCGATGCCCACCGCATTGCCAAGCATGCGCAGGCCGACCATCAGCGCGCCGATCACCGCGAAGGCGACCAGTACGCCCAGCGTGTACCACATGGCGTGGCTGCGGGCGCGCTCGGCGCTCTCACCGCTCTGTGCCAGGCCCAGCACTTTCAGCGACAGGATCGGCAGCACGCAGGGCATCAGGTTCAGTACGAGACCACCGGCCAGTGCCAGCAGCAGCACCCACAGGAACGAACGGTCCGGATCCGGGGTGGTGGCCGGCGGGCGGGTACGCAGCGCGTTGTCGCCCCGCGCATCGGCGGCGAACCCTGCCTGCGCGCCGTCCACATCGGTACGCGCCGGTTCGCTGTTCGGCACGGTCGGCAGCAGGCGCAACGGGGTGCCGTTGGCAGCCTCGCGCGGTGCGGCGCTGCCCGCCGGCAGCGGTCGGATCATTTCGCTGCGTGGCGCAGGCTGGCCGGCGTGGGCGCTGATCTTTCCCGCGGGGATCGACAGCTTCACCCGGCGGGTCATCGGCGGGTAGCAGATGCCATCGGTCTGGCAACCCTGGAAGGTCACCACCAGTGTGCTGTCCACCGCGTCGGTCACCGTGCGGCGCAGCGGCAGCGGCACTTCGACCTGGTTGAAGTACACCGACACATCGCCGAAGTGCTCGTCGCGATGCGACTGCGCGGCGGGCCAGCGCGGCGTATCAGCCAGCACACCGGCACTGCCTTCCAGCTTCAGTGAAGTGCGATCGCGATACAGGTAGTAGCCCGGCGCGGGACTGAAGCGCAGCAGCAGGGTGTTGCCATCGCTGGCGATCGCGTCGAAGCCGAAGGCCTGTTCGGAGGGCAGCGGAAGCGCCTGGCTGTTGCTGCTGCCGGGCAGGCGCAGGCCACCACCGCTGCCGGCCCCGGCAAGCGGAGTGTTGAACGCGTTCACGCCGGTGACCCGCGCGGTTGGCAGGGCGGCTGCGGCGCCACCGCCACCACCGGGCAGTGTCACCTGGACCACGCGCTTCTGCGGCGGGTAGCAGACACCGGCATCGGCGCAGCCCTGGTAGCGCACTTCCAGGCTGAGGGTGCCGGCCGCATCCGTCGGGGCGCCCGGCAGCGAAACCTGCAGGCGTTCGCGGTAGGTCTCGACCTCGCCGAAGAAATCGTCGTGGTGCTTGGTGCCGCTGGGCATCTGCAGCGCACCGGCATTGAAGGCCGGGTCGGCCTTGACGCTGGTGCGGTGGCGATAGAGGTAGTACCCCGGCGCGATCTTGAACTGCAGCTGGATCTGGTTCCGCTCCGGCGCACTGGCGGTCAGCGCGAACGCCTGGTCCACCGGCAGCAGATCTTTCTCGTCCAGGGCGAATGCAGGCAGGGCCAGCGAGAGCAGGGCGCACAGCGCGGCGGCACGGGCAAACAGATTCATCAAGCGGTGTCCTCCCGGGTCTGCGCCCGGATCCAATCCAGATAGGCCGGCAGTCCGGCCCGGGCTTCGACCGCGATGCACTCGGGGAGTTCATACGGATGCAGTTCGACGATCCGTGCCATCGCTGCCTCCACGCGGCTGGCCGTAGTCTTCACCAGCAGCTGCAGCTCGGCATCGGTAGTGACCTCGCCCTGCCAGCGGTAGGTCGACTGCGCCCCTTCCAGGCGCGTCACGCAGGCGGCCAGGCGCTCGCCGACCAGCGCATGCGCGATGCGCTCGGCACTGGCCCGGTCCGGGCAGGTGGTCAACAGCAGCAGGACGGGATCGACGGTCGGCATGACCGTCGAGTATAGGGCCGCCGCCGGATCAAGGTCCGGCGGCGGCGATGGACCGCTGCGTTGCGCGGTCAGTTGGCCAGCTGGCAGGTCGCCGGCTTGGCCGAGGTGAACAACGCCGGCGTCGCCCACTCGGGGTGGTCGATGAACGGGTTGCGGTTGCCCTGGAAGCTGTAGATCACGTCGTTGCGCGCGCGCTCGGCGTCGTCCGGCGGATCGGACAGATGCCAGTCGATCAGGGTCGAGAGCAGGCCCATGTAGGCCGGCGAACTGCTGGTCCTGACGATCCGGCTGCGGTCGTCGGTCAGCTCCAGGTCCGGCTCGGACTGGCCGGTGGCTGCATCCTTGCCGCCCTCGTAGCGGATCGCCATGTACATCACCGCGCGCGCCATGTCGCCCTTGCGATGGCCCCACACCTCGAAGGTGCCGGTGTTGCCGTCCGGCGTGCGCACCCAGTTGGAATTGCCCGGGTAGCCGCCGCTGCCGCCGCCATGGCCGTTGTTGGCCTCGGTGGCGCGCTCGCCACAGTTGGCATCGCACTTGCCGAACGGCTTGTTGCCGCGGTCGGCATTCCACTGCGCATCGGTCAGGTACAGCATGTGGGTGTCGGTGTAGGGCGCGTAGGGCAGGCCCTTGTCGCCGGTGGTGCTGGCAAAGCCCAGCGAGTTCGGCCAGGTGTGCTCGCGGTTGTAGGTCAGGCCGCTGCCCGTGCCAGCGCGATCGCTGACCTTGGCGTAGCTGCGGTTGCGATAGGCATCGAGGATGCGGTTGGGATTGTTCGGATCCTCGTCGGCGATCTCCAGGATGGTCCAGGTGCTGGTGCCCGACCCGCTGTACGGATAGGCGGTGTGGCCCTTGATGGTCGCGTGCAGCGAGCAGCGCAGCTGGCTCGGGCTGGAGGTGTTGACCCTGGAGTAGTAGCCCGCCGGTACGCCGGGATTGCCCGGATCGGGGTTGCCCGTGGCGCTGGCCACGGTGAAGGCGATGCGGCTGTCGGCAGCCGGATGCGCGCCCTGCAGGTCGGTGATGCGCGCGGCGCGGATGTCGAAGCGGCAGGCCTCACCGGCCACCAGCGCGGTGTTGGTGGACAGCTTCACGCTCCTGCCGCTGGCCGGGTGGGTCAGCGGTACGCTGCCGGAGGCGCCGCAGCTCAGCGCGAAGGCGCCGCTGGCCAGGTTCACCGTCTCGCTGAACACCACTTCCAGATCGGCCGCGGCCGGGAACGTGCTGCTGCCCTGGGCGGGGGTGGTGGTGGACACCGATGGCGGCGTATTGGGACCGGGCGTACCCCCACCGCTGAAGGTCTGGCCGTTGTTGCAGCTGCCGAAGGTCTGCGTCGCCGATTCGGCCCAGGTGAAGTGGGCGTACTGGCTGCCGCTGCCCGTCAGCTGCAGTGAGGTGCCAGGGGCCGTGCTGTTGGTCTCGGCCACCGGAATGTTCTGGCTGGTCATGCCTGCGGCAGGACCGCCGGAGGCAGTGATCGTGCCCTCATAGCTGAGGAACTGGACCACCTTGCCGCTGGCGTCGACCAGCGCGATGCCGTCGTTGGGACCGTTCTGGATGCCGTTGGTCGGATAGCTGACCACGGCCAGAGTGGCGCTGCCGCACCCGGCCGCGCTGCCGGCAGGGACGGCCGTGTTGGCGTACACCGAAGCGGCCGACGGCGTGCTGCCGTTGTAGAGATACAGCCGATAGCCGGACAGATCCTCGCCGGCGGTGGCCACGACCTCGATCGCCTCGCCGACGTCACCGGCTGCGGTGCTGTCGTCGTAATGCAGTTCGTTGATGAAGACCTCGGCCTGGGCCGGCGCGGTGGCCAGGGCCAGCACGCAGGCGGTGGCGAGCGGGGACAGCAATCGCATCGACGACTCCTTGTGATTGGGAATGCGCGGCCGAGCCTAAGGCCGATCCAGTGACACTTTGTCGTAAATGAACGTCAGATATCTGACAGTGCGACGTTGGTCACCTAATTCGGGGCCACCCCACCGCACTGCCGCAGCGTCCGGCGCGGAAACTTTTTTCGCGACGCCCCTTGAAAGCCTCCCGGGGGGCTCCATCTCTGCCGTGCTCCCGACCTTGTCGGGTTTCTTCACGTGCGGTTCTGGCACTCGCCTGGTGCGAGTGCTAACATCGCCGGACTTTTTTAGACCAATCAATCACTTAAGAGGTCTCCTATGAGCATCAAGCCGCTGCACGACCGCGTTGTGGTCAAGCCGATCGAAGCCGACGAAATCTCCGCCGGTGGCATCGTCATCCCCGACTCGGCCAAGGAAAAGTCCACCAAGGGTGAAGTCGTGGCCGTCGGCCCCGGCAAGCCGCTGGACAACGGCAGCGTGCGCGCGCCGTCGCTGAAGGTCGGTGACAAGGTCATCTACGGCCAGTACGCCGGCAGCTCGTACAAGAGCGAAGGCGTCGAGTACAAGGTCCTGCGCGAAGACGACGTGCTCGCCGTCATCGGCTGAGCCCCGCCGCGACCTGTTTCAACCTGATCCCCACATCCCAGCCGCCGGGCACGGCCCGGCGCGACCAATGAGGTAATTGCAATGGCTGCCAAGGATATCCGTTTCGGTGAAGACGCCCGTTCGCGCATGGTGCGCGGCGTCAACGTTCTCGCCAATGCCGTCAAGGCCACCCTCGGCCCGAAGGGCCGCAATGTCGTGCTCGAGAAGAGCTTCGGCGCCCCGACCATCACCAAGGACGGCGTCTCCGTTGCCAAGGAAATCGAACTGGCTGACAAGTTCGAGAACATGGGCGCGCAGATGGTGAAGGAAGTTGCTTCGCGCACCAACGACGACGCCGGCGACGGCACCACCACCGCCACCGTGCTGGCCCAGGCCCTGATCCGCGAAGGCGCCAAGGCCGTTGCTGCCGGCATGAACCCGATGGACCTCAAGCGCGGTATCGACAAGGCCGTCGTGGCTGCCGTCACCGAGCTGAAGAACATCTCCAAGCCGACCGCTGACGACAAGGCGATCGCCCAGGTCGGCACCATCTCGGCCAACTCGGACGAGTCGATCGGCCAGATCATCGCTGACGCGATGAAGGAAGTCGGCAAGGAAGGCGTGATCACCGTTGAAGAAGGCTCGGGCCTGGACAACGAGCTGGACGTGGTCAAGGGCATGCAGTTCGACCGCGGCTACCTGTCCCCGTACTTCATCAACAACCAGCAGTCGCAGACCGCTGACCTGGATGACCCGTTCATCCTGCTGCACGACAAGAAGATCTCCAACGTCCGTGACCTGCTGCCGGTGCTGGAAGGCGTCGCCAAGGCCGGCAAGCCGCTGCTGATCGTGGCCGAGGAAGTCGAAGGCGAAGCGCTGGCGACCCTGGTGGTCAACACCATCCGTGGCATCGTCAAGGTCGTGGCCGTGAAGGCCCCGGGCTTCGGCGACCGTCGCAAGGCGATGCTGGAAGACATGGCCGTGCTGACCGGCGGCACCGTGATCTCCGAAGAAGTGGGCCTGTCGCTGGAGAAGGCCACCATCAAGGACCTGGGCCGCGCCAAGAAGGTGCAGGTCTCCAAGGAGAACACCACCATCATCGACGGCGTGGGCGACAAGGCTGCGGTCGAATCGCGCGTTGCGCAGATCAAGACCCAGATCCAGGACACCTCCTCGGATTACGACCGCGAGAAGCTGCAGGAACGCGTGGCCAAGCTGGCCGGCGGCGTTGCCGTGATCAAGGTGGGTGCGTCCACCGAAATCGAAATGAAGGAAAAGAAGGATCGCGTCGACGACGCCCTGCACGCTACCCGTGCAGCCGTTGAAGAAGGCGTGGTTCCGGGCGGCGGCGTTGCACTGGTCCGTGCGGTCACCGCGCTGGCCGGCCTGAAGGGCGCCAACGAAGACCAGAACCACGGCATCCAGATCGCCCTGCGCGCGATGGAAGCCCCGCTGCGCGAGATCGTCGCCAACGCCGGCGAAGAGCCGTCCGTCATCGTCAACAAGGTCAAGGAAGGCAGCGGCAGCTTCGGCTACAACGCCGCCACCGGTGAGTTCGGCGACATGCTGCAGTTCGGCATCCTGGACCCGACCAAGGTGACCCGTTCGGCGCTGCAGAACGCGGCCTCGATCGCTGGCCTGATGATCACCACCGAAGCCATGGTTGCCGAAGCGCCGAAGAAGGACGAGCCGGCCCTGGGCGGCGCCGGTGGCATGGGCGGCATGGGTGGCATGGGCGGCATGGACTTCTAAGGTCCGCTGTTCCCGATGAAGTGAAAAACCCCGCCGCAAGGCGGGGTTTTTTTTGTGGGCGTTCCGCCCCCTCTGCTGGACGTGGACCGTGGTCGACCTGTCAGCGCACGAATGCCTTCGTGGCGCCGTATTCCCATTCCCACGGCACCCCCGTCTCGCCCAGCACGAAGCGCACCAGTGCCGGAAAGGTCGCTTCGGCGCGCACATCGTTGCCCAGGATCACTACGCAGCGTTGGCCTTGTTCGACGCACACCAGCGTGTTGCCCACCGCATCGTCATGTCCGCCCTTGTAGAAGCCTGCGCCCTGTGGACCGGTGAATGTCACCACGCCCAGTCCCGCAGCCAGGTTTCTGCGCCGCTGCGCCACCGGCAGTTCCGGCTGCAGCGTCGGGAACTGGCTGGCGGTGGTGATCGGCAGCTGCGGCCGCACCAGCTCCCGGCGCATCGATGCCGACAGCCCCTGGCCACTGACATAGCCGGCCGCGAAATTGCCCATGTCGGCGATGGTCGTGTCCATCGAACCGGCGGCACGCACGCGGCTGCGTTCATCGTGCGGTTCCGTCGTGCCTTCGGCGGTCCAGCCGTCGGCCAGATTCGTGGCGAAATCCTCGCGCCACATCATGCTGGTGCGGGGCATGCCGAAGCGGTCGAATACGCGCTGCTGCATGAGCGTACCCACGTCCAGGCCCAGCCCGCGCTCCAGCACGAACTGCAGCAGGATCAGGCCTTCGCCGGAATAGCCATAGCGGCTGCCCGGATCGAAGTGGAATTTCAGTTTTCCGTCCGGCTCCAGGAATGCAAAGTTGGCAAAGCCGCTGGCATGGTTGAGCAGCAGGCGCGGGGTCAGCCGGCGCCAACGTTGGTCGCCGGCCAGCACGGTGTAATCGGCGTACTTCTTCGGCTCGGCCGGATAGTCCGGTAGCGGTCTGTCCAGCGCGCTGGCGATGCTGGCATCCAGATCGATCACCTTGTCCTGTGCAAGCTGCGCGATCAGGTGGCCGAAGGCCATCTTGGTCAGCGATGCCGCATACATGACCGTGTCGGTCTGCAGCGGTTCGCCGGCAGCGTTGCGCTCGCCATAGGCGGCAACGTGCACGACCTTGCCACCGTCGACGACGGCCACTGCCATCCCGCGGGCGTGAGCCACCTGCATCAGGCGCTTGGCTTCGGCATCGATCCGGGCCGGGGAGGGCACGGGAGGGGGAGCGGCCATTACGGCGGCGGGGAACAGCGTCAGCAACAGCAGGACGGCACGGCGCATGCGTGGAACTCCTGGCGGGACGTGGCGCGATGCTACCGCAGCTTCGGCTGCTTGCAGCCCCCTGCGCGAGGAGTGCGCCCGGCCGGGCCCGGCGGCAGGCCCCGTAGGTGTTGCGTTCCATCCCGTCATGAATATGATTAGGCGCCTAAACATATTGGAAATCACTGTGCTTGAGGCAAAACATGGCGCCCTTCTGGACGAGGCCCGGCGACGTGGCCACGCCAATGTCGCCCTGCTGCATCTGTGCTTCCAACTGCTGTCGCTGTCCTCGGCGATCGATCGCGACTGCGCCAGCCGGCTGGCACCGCACGGGCTCAGTGAAGGCCGCTTCATCGTGCTGTTCCTGCTGCACGGTGCCGGCGGCACACTGTCGCCGCATGCGCTGGCCGAACGTGCAGGCGTGACCCGCGCCACCATCAGCGGCCTGCTCGATGGCCTGCAGCGCGAAGGGTTGCTGCAGCGGCGCAGCGATGCGGACGATGGCCGTCGCCTCCAGATCGTGCTGACCGTGCAGGGCAAGCGCTTGGCCGAAGACCTCTTCAATCAGCACACGCAGTGGATCGCGGGCCTGTTCAACGGCCTGGACACTGCCGAGCAGGTGCAGCTCTCACAGCTGCTGGCCAAGGTGTGGCAGCACACCGGCGGCGGACGGAAGGACCTGCAGTGAGCGCAGCGATCAGCCCGGCGCGAAAGCATCAGCTGGATACCGGGGCAGCCGCCAGCACGCATCTGGCGGAATGTCTGGCCGTGGACTTCGCGGTGTTGCTGCAGACCGTTGCGGTGCTGCCGGAGACTGCCATTCAATGCATGCGCGATGCCGCCAGCAAAGGCATTACCCAGCGCATGGTTCTGGCGGCAACGCTGTTGCGTGAGGCCAGGCAGGGTGATCCTGCACAGTGGCAGTCGCATGCATCCGACACCGTGCGCGGCTGGGCCTGCTACCTGATCGGTGGCGATGCCACCGCCTCCCTGCCGGTGAAGCTGGAGAAGATGCGCCCGTTGGCCGATGATCCGCATTTCGGCGTGCGCGAATGGGCGTGGCTGGCGCTGCGCACCGACATCGTTGCCGGGCCACTGCTGGCGCTTGAATGCCTGCAGCCGTGGACGCAGGAACCGTCCGCCCATCTGCGCCGGTTTGCCTGTGAAGCACTGCGTCCCCGTGGCGTCTGGGCGGCGCACATCGCTCTTTTCAAGCAGCATCCCGAACACGCGCATTCGCTGCTGGAGGCACTGGCTGATGATCCCGAACGCTATGTGCAGGATTCCGTCGGCAACTGGCTCAACGATGCCGGGAAGACCCAGCCGCAGTGGCTGCGTGACCTGTGCACACGCTGGCAACGCGAGCGCGACAGCCCTGCCAACGCCTACATCCGCAGGCGCGCACTGCGTTCACTGTGATCCGGCGGGTGCCGGACCATGACCGGGCCATCGGGCCCGGTCACATTGCGCGGACGCGGCTAGTGGGGCTGCAGGCGTTCGGCCGCATGCGTGGCCAGCCCCAGGGATGCCAGCATCAACCCTTCCATCACCCGGTCGCTCACGTGATGTTCGGGCGCGGCGTTCTGGCGGCAGCGTTCGGCGGCCAGCAGCACCTCCTGCACGATGCGCAGGCCGGCCAGTGCGCCATCGGCATCGGCCAGCATCATGCGTCGGCCGTTCGCTGGATGGCGCTCGGGCCAGGGTTGGCCATCGGCGGCCGCACCGCTGCCGATGCGTTGCAGGTGGGCGACCAGACTGTTGGGATCGAACGGCGCCTGATCGGCATTGGCCGGATCGGGGTGGGCACCGGGGAAGGGAACGTGTGGTGTGTTCATGGCGTGTGCTCCGTACAGGACAGACGACACCGCCACCGGAAGAGGTGGCGGACGGTACGTGGCGGCAAAGACCGGGTCACTGATCCGGCGGGCGCAAGCGCCCCCCCGCACCGCCCGCCATAGAACGCGGACGGATTGCCAGCCGGCGCCGCACAAGGCGACGCCGGCTGACAAACGCGAACTTCAGTGACACACGGGCTTTGCCGACCCGGCCACCCTTTTCCGGTGGCAAACCATCTTGAGCACATGTCCGCGTGGGATGCCAAGGCAGTACGCGACACGTCATGGAGACGGAGGAAGTATCGCATATGCCGTTGCCCGTATAACCGCGCATTGAGCGCCTGCAGGCCCCTCCAGGCCGGGGCGTGGAAAGTGTGGAAAGGCGTTCTCAACCTGCGGGCACAATCGGTCCAGTCACGACATGAGCGGTCCGCGTGACGGCACATGCGCTGGTGCGCCAGACGCGGTAAACAGTGCATTGCCCACGTCTACCCACAGGGAAGTCGATCATGCAGAGCACGCTCCAAGTCACGCTGTTCGGCCCTCCCGGCGACACCCCGGCGCTGCAGTTGCCGGATGTGGACGGGCCCTCGGTGGCGATACCGGAATCGACCCTGCGGCGGCTGGTCTCCGATCTCTACACGGCGCGGTCCCTGCTCAACCCCGAGCAGCTGGAGGAGGCGAGGCGGGAGCTGGATCAGGTGCTGGAGCGCTGGGCCGATATCCACGAGGGCCTGCTGCTGGACGTGGAAGTGCATGGCAGTCGCTAGATCGCCGTGCTGCTGAACCGCCTCCCCAGTTGCGGATGAAACATTTTGTGCTGCGCAGAAGCTGTGCTATCAATACATCCCATGAACGCAGCCGCTACCCGCTTTTACTGGTATTACTTTCCGAAGCCACTGGCGGAGGAAGGACTGCGCTCACCCTGAAGAAAGCTTCAGACGCATTCCCGAAAGCCGCCAGCGAACCTGGCGGCTTTTTTCATGCCGCCTCGCTGGGGACCCCCTACGTACCGGAGACCTCCCCCATGCCCCCCCATACCGACGACCTGCGCATCCGCACCATCGAACCGCTCACACCGCCTGCCCAGCTGCTGGCGATGCTGCCGTGTGACGATGAAGCCTCCGGCACCGTCAGTGCTTCGCGCGCGGCCCTGCACCAGATCCTGCATGGCCGCGACGATCGCCTGGCGGTCGTGGTCGGCCCGTGTTCGATCCACGATCCGAATGCGGCCATCGAGTACGCACAGCGCCTGAAGCCGCTGCGCGACGCGTTGGCCGGCGAGCTGGAGATCGTGATGCGCGTGTACTTCGAGAAGCCGCGCACCACGGTGGGCTGGAAGGGCCTGATCAACGATCCGGACCTGGACGGCAGCTTCAGGATCGACAAGGGCCTGCGCATTGCCCGCGGCCTGCTGCGTGACATCAACAAGCTGGGCCTGCCGGCCGGCGTTGAATTCCTCGACGTGATCTCGCCGCAGTACATCGCCGACCTGGTGGCATGGGGCGCGATCGGCGCACGCACCACCGAAAGCCAGGTGCACCGCGAACTGGCCTCCGGCCTGTCGTGCCCGGTGGGCTTCAAGAACGGCACCGATGGCAACGTCAAGATCGCGGCCGATGCGGTCGGCGCGGCCTCCAACCCGCATCACTTCCTGTCGGTGACCAAGCAGGGCGGCACCGCCATCGTTTCGACCACCGGCAACCCGGATTGCCATGTGATCCTGCGCGGCGGCAAGCAGCCGAACTACGACGCGGCCAACGTGGCCGACGCCTGCCAGGCACTGGCCAAGGCCAGGCTGCCGACGCGGCTGATGATCGATGCCAGCCATGCCAACAGCCTGAAAAACCCGGAAAACCAGCCGAAGGTGATCGAAGACATCGCCGTTCAGCTGGAGGACGGCGAACAGCGCATCGTGGGCGTGATGATCGAGAGCCATCTGGTGGGAGGCCGGCAGGAACTGGTGGAAGGCCAGCCGCTGGTCTACGGGCAGAGCATCACCGATGGCTGCATCGACTGGGACACCACCGTGACGGTGCTGGAGCGACTGGCTGCGGCCGTGCGCGCCCGTCGCGAAGTGACGGTGTCAGAAGCCGCCTGAGCGCGGCATGTGTGTGGATGGCGGCCTGCGCCTGCGGGGGTGCGGCCGCGATCAGGGCCGGTCGGAGTTGGAGACCGGCCCGTCCGCACCGGCGATGCGCCTGGCGCTGCGCATGAGCGACAGCGCCAGGTCCATCGCCGGGGTGGTGCAGGGCACGAAGGGGAGCGCCGGGCCACGCCCGGCGAACACGCCATCGTTCAATGCACTTCGTCGTGATACACGAACTTCGGCATTTCCCAGCGGTAGTGGATCGCCAGCAGGCGCAGGGCGAAGCCGCCCGCCAGGCAGCACAGGATGGCCGTGGCATCGGACACGTTCCAGTGCAGCAGCAGCAGATAGGCGGCGCCGGTCAGCAGCGCGATGATCGCGTACAGCTCCTTCTGGAAGATCAGGGGCACTTCGTTGCACAGAATGTCGCGCAGCACGCCGCCGAACGCACCGGTCAGCATGCCTGCGATCAGCACGATCGGTGTGGCATGACCGGCCTCGCGTGCGATCGAGCAACCGATCAGGGTGAAGGCGATCAGGCCCAGGCCGTCGAGCACCAGGAAGGTGCGGCGGAAGTGGTGCATCCAGCGTGCGACCCAGGTGGCGATCAGCGCCGCGCACACGGTGAAGCCGAGGTACTCGGGATGTTTGACCCAGCCCAGCGGATAGTGGCCAAGCAGGATGTCGCGCAATGAACCACCGCCGAGCGCGGTAACGCAGGCGATCATGACCACGCCGAACAGATCCATGCGGCGGCGTCCCGCGGACAGTGCGCCGGTCATGGCTTCGGCGGAAATGGCGATCAGGTAGATGATGGACAGCAACATGGAACAGGCTCCGGACGCGGTGGGGCCGGCCATGCGCGGACGCCGCCATTGCCTGCGCAATGACGGGATGACGATGACCGGTGCCGCTCCCGCTGTCCTTTTGCCTGAGAGTTCAGCGGCGTAGGCCGCGTGCCCCTTCGGCGGATCGTACCGGGCATGCCCGGTGACCTCTCTCCAGCTCGGCGAGTCGAATGCATGGTTGGTGGGATTCCAGCCCACCGGCCTGAGCGATCATGGGAGCCTGCGCCTTCGGCGGGCGCCAGCGCGGCGCCTCTCTCCTGCATTCGCGGGCAGTATATCCGCTGCGGTGCAGCACGGCATAATCCCGGCATGGCCCCGTCCCACCGCCCGTGGTTCCTGTACCTGCTCGAATGCCACGATGGCAGCTACTACGCTGGCATCAGCACCGACGTGGACGCGCGTTTCGCCGCCCATCGCGCCGGCACGGGGGCGCGCTACACCCGGGCCCGCCCGCCGCTGCGCATCCTGGCCGTGCGCGAGTACCCGGACCGCTCCGCCGCCTCGCGCGCCGAATGGCAGCTCAAACAGCTGCCGCGCGAGCGCAAGCTGGCGTGGTTGCAGGCATTGGATTCCTCATCTTTGTAGCGCCGTGCCCAACGTGGGGTCAGATCCCTTTCCGCAGGAAAGGGATCTGACCCCGTTGCAGGACCCCGTTGCAGACCTGCGCTACCGTTTCGGCCGTCGGTCATCCTGGTCGTCGCCGAAGATGATGCGTGCGCTGCGCTGGTAGCTCCAATACGCCACCGCCCAGTTCAGCAGCACCACGATGCGGTTGCGGAAGCCGATCAGGAAGAACACGTGCGCGGCCAGCCAGAACCACCAGGCCAGCACGCCCGACAGCTGCAGGCGCCCCAGGTGCACGATGGCGGCCATGCGGCCGATGGTGGCCAGGTTGCCGTAGTCCGCGTACTTGAAGGGCCCGGGCTCCGGCCTGCCGTGCAGGCGTGCACGGATGACCTCGGCCACGTACTTGCCCATCTGCTTGGCGGCGGGCGCTACGCCGGGCACGGGCTTGCCGTTGGCCTGGTTCACCGCGGCCAGATCGCCGGCCACGAACAGTTCCGGATGCCCGGGCAGGGTCAGGTCCGGCTGCACCTGCACGCGCCCGGCACGGTCCAGTGGCACGTCCAGCGTGCGCGCCAGCGGCGAGGCGGCCACGCCGGCCGCCCACACCACGGTGCGCGCCGGCACGAACTGGTCACCCAGCGTGAAGCCCTGGCTGTCGATGTTGCTCACCGGCGTTCCGGTCAGCACTTCCACACCCAGCTTTTCCAGCTGCCGGCGCGCCTTCAGCGAGAGCACTTCCGGGAACGAGGACAGCACGCGTGGACCGGCTTCCACCAGGCGCACCTTGGCGCTGGCCGGATCGATGTGGCGGAATTCATTGCGCAGCGTATGGCGTGCAATCTCGGCCAGGGTGCCCGCCAGTTCGACGCCGGTCGGGCCGCCGCCGACGACGGCAAAGCTGAGCCACGCCGCCTTCCTGGCCGGGTCCGGTTCGGCTTCGGCGCGCTCGAACGCCAGCAGCAGCTTGCGGCGCAGGGCAATGGCATCGTCGAGGGTCTTCAGGCCGGGCGCATCATCGGCCCACTGGTCGTTGCCGAAGTAGGCGTGAGTGGCGCCGGTAGCCAGCAGCAGGCTGTCGTAGTCCAGCGTGCTGCCGTCGGCCAGCCGCACCTGGCGGAGCTGCCTGTCGATGGCCACGACCTCACCGAGCCGCACTTCCACGTTGCGCTGGTGGCCGAGGATGTGGCGCAGCGGTGCGGCAATGTCCGGCGCTGACAGGCCTGCGGTCGCCACCTGGTACAGCAGCGGCTGGAACAGGTGATGGTTGCGGCGGTCGACCAGGGTGATGCGGATGCGTTCGCGTGCCAGCGCACGGGTGGCCCAGAGGCCGGCAAAACCGCCGCCGACAACGACCAGGTGGGGAACGCGCTCACGACTCATCGACTCACTCCAGGGGGCATGGGGAACCGTCCGGCATCTTCGCACGGCGGCGGCCTGTCACGTCAGCGTGCGCGCGGATCGGCGATACTCGGATTCAGGCAACCGCCAGCGAGAGGCCCATGAGCGAACCGGAAAAGCGCATCGCCCTGTTGATCGACGCCGACAACGCGCCCGCATCGAAGATCGACGAAGTGCTGGCGGAGGTGGCCCGCTACGGCGTGGCCAATGTCCGCCGTGCCTACGGCAACTGGAAGAGCCCACGGCTGAAAGGCTGGGAGGCGGTGCTGCACGAGTACGCGATCCGGCCCATCCAGCAGTTCGCCTACAGCAAGGGCAAGAACGCCTCGGACATGGCCATGGTGATCGATGCGATGGACCTGCTGTACGCGCGCAACCTCGACGGCTTCGCCATCGTCTCCAGCGATGCTGATTTCACTCCAATGGTGATGCGCCTGTTGACCGACGGGGTGAAGGTGTATGGCTTCGGCGAAAAGAAGACGCCGGAACCCTTCGTCAATGCCTGTTCCAAATTCACCTATCTGGAAGCACTGGGCCAGGCCCATGCCAGCGTGCCGGAAGTGGAACAGGGCACGGCAGAGCCGGGTGCCATCGAGCCGGCCACCGGTGAAACGGGCAGCGGCGACGAAGTGCGCCCGCGCAAGAGCGGCGCGGAAATGCGCAGCGATACACGTCTGGTGAAGATGCTGCGCCGCGCCGTGTCCGCCGCGGAAGGCGAGGACGGCTGGTCGCACCTGGGGCCGGTGGGCAGCCAGATCGCCAACCAGGCCTCGTTCGATTCGCGCAACTACGGCTATGGAAAGCTGAGTGATCTGCTGGCGGCGATCGGTCTGTTCGAACTGAAGAAGGATGGCAAGTCGTCCTACGTGCGCGCGCTGCCGAAGAAGAACCGGTAGCGCCGGGCCATGCCCGGCCGACGCCCCCGCGCATCATTCCGCACGCCCACATGTACACCGATCAGGCGTATCGTTGCCGCTCGCATTGCCCGCAAGGAATACCCGCATGTTGAAGATCTGGGGCCGTCGCAATTCCAGCAACGTCCGCAAGGTGCTGTGGTGTGCCGAAGAGATCGGCCTGCCCTACGAGTCCATCGAAGTGGGCGGCAGCCACGGTGGCACACAGACGCCGGAATACCTGGCGATGAACCCCAACAGCTTGGTGCCGGTGATCGAGGACCACGGCCTGCCGCTGTGGGAGTCCAACGCCATCGTGCGCTACCTGAGCGCGCGCTACGCGCTGGGGACACTGTACGCCGAGGATCCAATGGAACGCGCACAGGCCGAGAAATGGATGGACTGGAGCACCTCGCGGATGGCGCCGCTGTACAGCGATCTGATCTGGGGCATCATGCGCACCGCGCCGGCAGACCGCGACGAATCGCGCATCAATGCCGCCATCGTGCGCGCCGCCGATTACCTGGCGATGGCCGATGCGACGCTGGCCACGCAGCCGTGGCTGTCGGGCGCGACATTCGCGATGGGCGACATCCCGTTGGGTTCACTGGTGTACGCCTGGTATGAACTGCCGATCCAGCGTCCGGACCTGCCCCACCTGGCCGAGTGGTACGCACGCCTGCGTGAGCGACCCGCTTACCAGCGCGGCGTGATGTCACCGCTGACGTAAGCGGGAATCGCGCGCGGTAACGATGGCGCCGGGCCATGCCCGGCGGATTCTGCTTGCATTCAATACAGATCCGTCGGATCCACATCCAGCGACCAGCGCACCTTGCGGGCTTCCGGCAAGGCATACAGCTGCGGTACCAGCTGCGCCAGCACGCCGTGCAGAGGCGGGCGCTGTGCCGATGAGAGCAGCAGCTGCGTGCGCTGGTAGCCGGCCCGGCGCGGCATCGGTGCCGGCATCGGTCCGTACGCCTCCACCAGCGCCTGTTCGCCCAGCAGTCGCCGTGCAGCCAGCAGGAACGCGTTGGCGTGCTCCACCTGCTGCGCTTCGGCACGCATCAGTGCCAGATGCGCGAATGGCGGGAAGCCGGCGGCCTGCCGCTGGTTCAGTTCGGCCTGCGCGAATGGGTGGTAGCCGCCGTTGACCAGCGTCTCCAGCAGGGGATGACCCGGATGGTGGGTCTGCAGCCACACCTCGCCCGAATCGCGGGCGCGCCCGGCGCGGCCGGCGACCTGGATCAACTGCTGCGCAAGTTTCTCGCTGGCGCGGAAATCGGCCGAGAACAGGCCCTCGTCGATGCCGACCACCACCACCAGCGTGAGTCTGGGCAGATCGTGGCCCTTGGCCAGGATCTGCGTGCCGACCAGGATGCCGGCCTGGTCCCCCAGCTTGGCCAGCTGCTGTTCCAGCGCATCGCGGCGGGCGGTGGTGCCGCGGTCGATGCGCACCACCGGGTACTCGGCGAAGGCGGCGGTGAGGTGCTCCTCCAGCCGCTCGGTGCCGATTCCCTGTGGCTGCAGGGCCAGGCTGCCGCAGGCGGGGCAGGCCAGTGGCGCCGGTTGCCGCGCACCGCAGTGATGGCACTGCAGGCGACGGCCGCCGCCATGCACGGTCATCGGCGCATCACAGCGCTGGCACGGCGCCGTCCAGCCGCAGTCATGGCACAGCAGTACCGGTGCGTAACCACGCCGGTTCTTGAACACCAGCACCTGCTGGCCGCGCTGCAGGTGCTCGCCGATGCCGGCCAGCACTTCGGCCGAGAGACCGTCCTGCAGGGGACGCTTGCGCACATCCAGGATGCGCACGCGTGGCGGCCGCGCGTCGCCGGCGCGCTGCTTCAGGCGCAGGTGCAGGTAACGACCGGCATAGGCGTTGTGCAGGGTTTCCAGCGACGGTGTCGCGCTGCCCAGCAGCACCGGAACCCCCAGCGCCTTGGCACGCACCAGGGCGAAATCGCGCGCGTGGTAGCGGATGCCGTCCTGCTGCTTGTAGCTGCCGTCATGTTCCTCGTCCACGATCAGCAGGCCGGCCTGCGGCAGCGGCGTGAACACCGCCGAGCGGGTGCCGACGATCACCCGCGCTTCGCCGCGCGAGGCGGCTGCCCAGACGCGCGCGCGCTCGTTGTCGTTCAATCCCGAATGCAGCGCATGCACGGCGATGCCCAGGCGGCCGCGGAAACGCGCCAGGGTCTGCGGCGTCAGTCCGATTTCGGGCACCAGCACCAGCGCCTGCCGGCCTTGGGCCAGGCAGTGGATGATCGCCTGCAGGTAGACCTCGGTCTTGCCGCTGCCGGTCACCCCATCGAGCAGGAAGGGCTGGAACCCCTCCGCGGCGTTGATCGCGGCAACGGCTTCGGCCTGGTCCGGATTGAGGGTCGGGCCGGGCAGCGGTTGCGCGTGCTGTGGCGCTACGCTCAGTGCAACGCGCTCGGCCAGTGCGCGCTTGCCGAGACTGCGCGCCGCGCTGCGCCAGTCCTCCATGCGCGCCCCCAGCACGTCCTCGTCCACGACGGCGTCGGCCAGCAGTTCCGCCAACTGCCGCGGGCGGCTGCCTGCGCGCAGCGTGCCGCGCTGCGCGTGGCCTGCGGCGGTCAGCTGCCAGCCCCAATGATGGGTGTCGGGCAGGGCTTCGCCGTGCCGCAGCGGCCCCGGCAGGGCCGTGCTCAGCACTTCGCCCAGCGGCGCGTGGGTGTATCGGGCCAGCCATTGCAGGCTCTGCCACAGTTCGCCCTGCAGCAGGGGCGCGGGGTCGCACCACGCGAGCGCCTGACGCAGGCCCTGGCCGTCGTCGGCCTGGCCGTGGCCGGCCACCACGCCGATGAGTTCGCGGTTGCCGAACGGCACCTTCACCCGGCAGCCGACCGCCACGTCCGGGGCATCGCCCTGCGGCGACAGATAGTCGAACAGGCGGGGCAGGGGGACGGGCAGGGCGACCTGCAGGGTCGGAATCGGGTCGAGCATCGGGGCAGTGTAACGGGCCGTGTGCACCCGCATGCCGCCCGGAAGGCCCACACGGGGGACGTCGCCGAATCATAAATGTCACCTAAATATCGGTGTCCATTGGAGATTCAGTCTTATCCACACGTTCTGTGGATAACACTGTGCGTTACCGGTCAACGGCTGCGCAGGACGCCGATGGCGACGGCCTCGCCCTTGGGTTGGTCAAAAAATCGCCATACTTTAAAATGTATTAAAATCAATATGTTATGTGTGAAACATTGCTGAAACAGAGTGAATTCAGCGAGATGTCGCGGTTTTGCCGGGCGCCAGCGTGGTGCTGTGCACAACCTGCAGCATGAAGTGCCCACGGACGCAAGTCCTGCCGGGCGCCGATGGCCTGCCGCTATCATGCCGGCAGACCTCTGGAGTGACCGATGACCGCTGTGCCCGCCCCTGTTTCCTCGACCGCGGCCGGTGCGCTGTCGGCGTTTCTGCGTGGCGTAGAGCGCCGTGCCCTGGTAGTGGCGGAGCTGCAATGCGGCGACCCGGCCCGGGCCGAGCAGACCCTGGTGGCGGTGATGCGCGCCTTCTCGGCCGTTGCCAGCGATCTGCCGATGGCACAGTGGCCGACCCGCTTCTGGACCCTGCTGGGGCAGCGGCAGGCACTGCGCGAGCCGGCCCCGGGCCAGTGGCCGCCGGCACTCGCCGCACTGGGCGGCATGGCACCGCTGCCACGGCTGGCCCTGCTGCTGCGGGTGGGCGGCAGCCTGGATGAGAACATCGCCACGCGGGTACTCGATCGTGATGAGGCCGGCTACCAGCAGCTGCTGGCCGATGCCTGCCCGCGTGATGCCCAGGGTCAGCCGGATGCCGTTGCCTGGCGCGGCCTGGCCGAACAGGTGCAGCAGCGCATCCGCGACCTGCCGGCGCAGCGCCTGCAGCAGCTGCAGCAGCCGGCAGCTGCCACCAGCAGCAATCCGCAGGCGCCGACGTCCAGCTGGAGGGCACCGCAGCGCGATGAACGGAGCGCTGCCAGCCCCCGGCGCCGGCGCCCCGATGCCCGACCGCGCTGGCGCGGGCCGGCGATCCTGCTGCTGACGGTGGCAGTACTGCTGGCAGCCGCTCTGGGCTGGCGCCATTGGAGCGGTCGGTCGCTGGTGAGCGATGCGCCGCTGCCGGAGGGGGTGGTTGCCGAGGCCGGCCCGGTCACGGTCGAGGCGCTGCCGCCGAGCACGGTCGCTGCCACGCCGCAGGCGGACAGCGCCCCGGCCAGCGATGACGCAGCAATGCTGGCCGACCGCGATTATCCGTTGCTGGCCGAGGCCGATCTGTATGCCTGGACGGCCGCCGGTGGTCCGCTGCCGGTGGACGAGTCGCAGACCAAGCCGAGCCGGCCAGAGCCGGCCAGCGCAGTGCTGGAAACCGCCGCCGCCGATGAATAAGTCCGTGATCACCAGCCTGCTGCTGGCCATCCCGTTGTCGCTGTCCGCAACGCCCCAGACCCTGAATGTTCCACTGCCACCCGCGCCGGCGGCCACGCCCGCGGTCCCGCCATCGGCGGCACCCACCGCGTTCGTCCAGCTCGACGCGCAGCAGCAGCGGCAGCGCCGCGCCGACTACGCCGCTTGGCGCGCGCTGCCGGAAAGCGAGCGCGAACGCATCCGACAGGCGGCCACGCGGTTCGCCGCGCTGCCGGCCGCACAGCAGGAGCGCCTGCGCTCGCAATTCCAGGCACAGGACCAGGCGTTCCGCGATGGCTGGCGGTTGGGGCCGCAACTGGGCGTGGAGTTTCCCAAGCTGCATGGGCTGTTCGGCTTCCTGCCACCGCAGCAGCGCGACAGTGCACTGGCCGTGCTGCACCAGCTCAGCCCGGCACAGCTGGCGCAGTTGGCGCTGGTGGCCCAGCGCACGCCGCCGCAGGAACGCGATGCGGTGCGCAGCGCGTTCCTCGCCGTACCTGCTGCGGAACGAGACGCCTGGCTCAAGCGCCAGGCCGGCCAGTAAGCGCGCGGTCAAACCCAGCGTTCACGCCATGTCATGGGAATGAACGCACCGCGCGCGTAAGATGACGGCCCGCAACCCGGTGCCTGTGCCCTTCGCGCGCAACCGCAGTTCGCGTTCTGCATCCCATGTCCAACGCAACCTCCACGCCGCGCTTCAGCAAGGAAGTCGGCGCCACCGGTCTGCTCGCCCTGCCGCTCGTGCTCGGGCATGTCTCCACCGGCCTGATCTCCTTCGTCGACAACGTGATTGCCGGTCATCACGCCACCTCAACCCTGGCGGCCGTGACCATCGGCACGGCCCTGCTCTGGCTGCCGATGCTGATTCCGATCGGCACGCTGATCTCGCTGACCGCCTCGGTATCACAGCTGCACGGCGCCGGCCGCGAGCGCGAGATCGGTCCGCTGTTCCGGCAGGCGTTGTGGCTGGCGCTGGGCCTGGGCCTGATCATGTTCACCTTCCTCACGGTGGTGCCGCCGCTGCTGCCCGCCTTCGGCATCGCGCCGGACATCGTGCCCGGCGCAACAGCGTTCCTGCATGCGGTGCGCTGGGGCGGGCCGGCGCTGACGCTGTACTTCTGCATGCGCTATCTCAGCGAGGGCATGCACTGGACGCTGCCGACCATGTTGATCGGCTTCGGCGGCCTGGTGGTGCTGGCGCCGATGGGCTACGTGCTGGCCAACGGCAAGCTGGGCTTCCCGGAGCTGGGTGCCGAGGGCCTGGGCATCGCCTCGGCGGTGATGATGTGGTTGCAGGCAAGCGCATTTGCCCTCTATCTGTGGCGTACCCGGCGATTCGCCCATCTGCAGCTGTTCTCGCACTTCGAGTGGCCGCGCTGGAAGGCGATCTGGGACCTGCTGCGCACCGGTCTGCCGATCGGCATCACCGTGCTGATGGAAGGTGGGTTGTTCATCGTCACCGCGCTGCTGATCGGCCGCCTCGGCGCCAACGAGGCGGCAGCCCACCAGATCGCGATCAACGTGGCGCAGCTGTGCTTCATGATCCCGATGGGCGTGGCCGAGGCCACCACGGTGCGCGTGGGTCATGCAGTGGGGCGGGGTGATGGCTTCGGTGTGCGTCGTGCAGCCTGGGCCGGCTACGCGATCATCATGGGTACACAGACGTTGTCCGCGCTGGTGCTGCTGTTCGGCCACGATGCCATCGTCGGGGTGTACACCAACGATCTGGCGGTGGCCGGCCTGGCCTCCACGCTGCTGCTGTACGCGGCCACCTTCCAGTTCCCGGACGGCATCCAGGTGCTGTCGGCCGGAGCTCTGCGCGGCCTGAAGGACACCCGCGTGCCGATGTTCATCGCCATGTTCGCCTACTGGGGCCTGGGCATGCCGCTCGGCGCCGGGCTCGGCCTGGGGCTGGGCATGGGCCCGCAGGGCATGTGGATCGGCCTGATCGTCGGCCTCACTGCCGCCGCCATCCTGATGGGCTGGCGCCTGCGTCGCAGCAGCCAGCGCATCGGCCAGTCCGCGCTGTCCTGACCCTCCGCCCGTCACCCCGTGACGGGCGATCCCCTGACTTGTGTCCGATGCCGCCTCACACGGCACCGGCTATGCTGTTACCACGGCAAGAAGCCATCCGGAGCGCTCCATGAATCAACCCGTGCCCCCGCTGCCCCAGGCGCGTCGCAATCCCGTCGCCAGTTTCTTCATCGGGCTGTGGGACGTCATGAATTTCACCCGCCGGTTGATCCTCAACCTGGTGTTCTTCGGCCTGCTGTTCCTGCTGCTGGTGGTGTTCGTCATCGCTGCCGGCATGGGCGCCGGCGCCAGCAAATCGCTGCAGGACCGCACGACCCTGGTGATCGCACCGGAAGGGCGCCTGGTCGAGCAGTTCAGTGCCGATCCGGTCAGCCGCGCGCTGGCCAAGGCCGTGGGCGACAACAGCGCCGAAGAGGTCCAGCTGCGTGACCTGGTCCGGGTGATCGAATCGGCGCGCGACGACAAGAAGATCGAACGCGTGGTGCTGGAACTGGACAAGCTGCAGCCCTCCGGTTTCGCTTCGCTGCGTGAAGTCGCCGCCGCGCTGCAGAGCCTGCGCGCGTCCGGCAAGCAGCTGGTGGCCTACAGCGAAAGCATGGGCCAGTCGCAGTACCTGCTGGCTGCGCAGGCCGACGAGGTCTACCTGGATCCGATGGGATCGGTGGTGCTCGAGGGTCTGGGTCGCTACCGCCAGTACTTCCGCTCCGGCCTGCAGGACAAGCTGGGCGTGGACGTGCACCTGTTCAAGGTGGGCGAGTACAAGTCCGCGGCCGAGCCCTATGTGCTCGATGCCGCTTCGCCGGCAGCCAAGGAAGCCGACCTGTACTGGATGAACGACGTGTGGCAGCGCTATCTGGGCGACATCGCCAAGGCGCGCCGGCTGGATCCGGCGCAGCTGGCCGCCGGCATCGATACGCTGCCCGAAGGCGTGGCGGCTGCCGGTGGCGATCTGGCCAAGTTCGCCCTGCAGCAGAAGCTGGTGACCGCGCTGAAGACCCGCGAGGAGTTCGAAGACCTGATGATCGAACGCGGCGTGGCCGATGAAGACGCTGAGGGCGGCTTCCGCAATGTCGATTTCGGTCGCTACATGGCCCTGCTCGACGCCCGCCGTAGTCCGGTGGATGCACGCCCGCAGGTGGCCGTGGTGGTTGCCGCCGGCGAGATCAGTGGCGGTGACCTGCCGGCCGGCCGCATCGGTGGTGAGTCCACGTCGGCGCTGCTGCGCGCTGCGCGCGACGACGAGCAGGTCAAGGCCGTGGTACTGCGCGTGAATTCGCCGGGTGGCGAAGTGTTCGCCTCCGAGCAGATCCGCCGTGAAGTGGTGGCCCTGCAGGCCGCCGGCAAGCCGGTGGTGGTGTCAATGGGTGACCTGGCCGCGTCCGGTGGTTACTGGATCAGCATGAATGCCGATCGCATCTACGCCGATCCCTCGACCATCACCGGTTCGATCGGCATCTTCGGCATGATCCCGAACTTCAGCCGCGCGCTGGACAAGATCGGCGTGCATACCGATGGTGTCGGCACCACGCGCTTCGCCGGTGCGTTCGACGTCACCCGTCCGATGGATCCGGCGGTGGGCCAGGTCATCCAGACGGTCATCAACAAGGGCTACGCCGACTTCACCGGACGTGTCGCCGAAGCACGCAAGAAGCCGGTCGAGGCCATTGATGAGGTGGCCCGTGGCCGTGTCTGGAGTGGCGCGCAGGCAAAGGAACGTGGTCTGGTCGATGCCTTCGGTGGCCTGAAAGACGCCGTGGCCGACGCCGCCAGCCGCGCCAAGCTGGGCGGCGAAGACAAGTTCCGCGTGCGTTACATCGAAAAGGCCGCGACCCCGTTCGCGCAGTTCGTCAGTGGGTTTGCCGGCAGCCGTACTGGTGCCTGGATGCTGTCCGATTCGGGCGTGGCGCGGATGATGCTGGCGCGCACGATGCCGGAAGTGGATACCCAGCTGCGCTTCGTCGAGAACGCCGCGCGCGAAAAGGGTAACGGCGCTCCGGTAAAGACCCTGGCGTACTGCTTCTGCGGGTTCTGAGCACAGCCAGCCACGCGTAGCGTGGATCGACGGAAAACGCCCGGCCCTTGGCCGGGCGTTTTCGTTTGGCGGCGCTCCGCTGACGGCGCCATCGCGGCGATCAGCGCGCTGCGTCGGCTTCCGCGCTGCGCTCGCGCTCGGCGCCATCATCGACGGTCTTCTGCACGGCGCGCGCGCGATCGATCGGTTGCTGCGCTGCACGGGCCAGGGCTTGGGGTTCCGGCGGCCGTTCCGGGTCCGGTGCCGGTGGGCGTTGGCAGCCGGCCAGCAATACAGTCGCCGACAGCAGTACGGACAGGATCAGGATGCGCATGGCGGCTCTCCACGACGGGCGTGCGGCCAGTGTGGCACCGCCGGCAGGGGCGTGCCGTGAGCGCGTATCCTTTCTGCATCGGAACACAGCGGGCGCAGCCCGGGAGGACACATGACCCAGCAACGGTGGCGACTGGACGGGCAGACCGCACTGATCACCGGCGCCAGCGCCGGCATCGGCCTGGCCATCGCGCGTGAACTGGCCGGCTTCGGTGCCGACCTGATGATTGTCGGGCGCGACATCGACGCGCTGGAAACCGCGCGCGACGAGCTGGCCGACGCCTATCCCGACCAGCAGGTGCGCGCGCTTGCCGCCGACGTCTCCGACGACGAGGATCGCCGGCAGATCCTGGACTGGGTCGAGGACCATGCCGATGGCCTGCACGTGCTGGTCAACAATGCGGGTGGCAACATCACCCGCGCCGCCATCGACTATACCGAGGACGAGTGGCGCGGCATCTTCGAGACCAATCTGTTCTCGGCGTTTGAACTGTCGCGCTATGCGCATCCGCTGCTGGCACGTCACGCCTCGTCGGCCATCGTCAACGTCGGCAGCGTCTCCGGCCTGACCCATGTGCGCAGTGGCGTGGTGTACGGCATGAGCAAGGCGGCGATGCATCAGATGACCCGCAACCTGGCCGTGGAATGGGCCGAGGACGGCATCCGCGTGAACGCGGTGGCGCCGTGGTACATCCGCACGCGCCGCACCTCCGGGCCGTTGTCCGACCCTGACTACTACGAGGAAGTCATCGATCGCACGCCGATGCGCCGCATCGGTGAGCCGGAGGAAGTCGCCGCGGCCGTGGGCTTCCTGTGCCTGCCGGCGGCGAGTTATGTCACCGGCGAATGCATCGCCGTGGACGGCGGCTTCCTGCGCTACGGGTTCTGACCGTCACCGCGTTGGGCCCGCGCCACGCCGGCAGGTCCTCACCTCGGTACCGGGCAGTCGCTGGCCTCGAGCACGGCCTGCAGACGCTCGCGCTCGCTGCGCGCGGCGTCGAGGTTCTCCGGCGCGGCGAAGCGCTCGCGCCCCCGGGCGTCGCGCAGGCGCTGCTGCCAGCTGCCGCAGCGCTGGATCTCGGGAACCTCCTCGCAGCGGTCGCGTACCACTTCGCAGCTGGCGGCATTGGCCGGGGTGACACCGCCAAGACCCTGTACGTCGAGCAGCACGCAGTGCGGTGGCGCCGCCTCGTACTCGTGCAGGTAGCGGCTTCCTTCCTCGCTGCTGCACTGGAAGATCGGCGGCAGCGGTGCCCGTGGCGCGGAGTCGCTGCGGTTTGCCGGGTCCGTCCGCAGCGGCAGCGCTGCGCTGTCCAGAATGGCGTCGCCGCCGCCAGCGGGTTCAACCATGCCCGCTTCCATGATGGTGCGCGCCTGGTCGAGCCCGCGCGGCGTGTCCGCCGCTGCCGGCGGCGGCGCTGACGACGGGGCGAGCTCCATTTCCTGGCCGGCGGGCGGCTCCACGCGCGGTGCCGGAGTCGCTGATGGCTCCGGTACCCGCTGGATCTGCTGCGTGCTGCCTTCGGGGCAGGGCGTGCGCTGCAGGGTAGGAACGTCGCTGCTGCTGAATGTGCAGCGGTAGATCACCATGTCCTCGGCGAACGCGTTTGCGGGCAGCAGCGCCAGAACCAGCCAGAGTGCTTTTCTCATGCGTGCAGCCTACACGGGCAGGGGCTCAACGCCCGCAGTCGCGCGACAGGCGCGCATCGATACCGCGCTGTTCGTTGCTGATCGCGGTGCGCTCGCTCTGCAGCGCGCTGTTGTAGCGGCGGTCCAGCTCCCAGCGGCGATCGCGCAGGCGCGAACAGACTTCCTGCGGCGGCAGCGCATGGCAGGTGTCGCGGACCAGGATGTTGCCTGCCGGCACCTGCACGCCGACGCCGACCGCAGGTGGCCGGTAGATCGGCGGACCTCCGGCCGATGCGCCCGTGGCCGGGCGGGGCCCGGGATGGCCTGGCCCGAAATGGCCGCGCGGCGACCAGACCGTGGTCCACAGCGGGACCCAGCGTGGATTGCCTTCGTTGCTGTCGCTGGTGTAACGCTCGCCGTCGGCGGTAACGCATTCGTACATCGGTTGCGGAGGCTGGACGTAGACGTGCCGGACCTCGCGCTCGATCACGGCCGGCGGCGTGCTGGTTGCGGGCGCGGCGTCGCTGCGCACCACCTGCGGCGCCGGATCACGCGGCCGCTGGAGGTCGCGCACTTCCTGGCGGCCGCTGCTGCACGGCGTGTCCTGCAGTGCCACGGCGCCATTGCTGCCGACACAGCGGTAGACACGCACATCGTCGCCGGCGGTGGCGGTCAATGGCAGCAGCAGGCTCAGGCAGAGGGCGGCGCGCAGCGGGCTCATGGAGGCAGCGTGCGGGATCCGGCGGAGCGGCGCAATCCGCGCGTCCACAGGGCGGCTCAGGATCGCAGGACGTTGCCGCTGAGCGCATCGCGGATCGGCGTCGGCTGGGCCAGGCCGCCGGTCGGGCCGTCCAGGATGCCGTCCAGCAGGCGCAGCAGGCGCGGATCCAGTTCCTCGCGGCTGCGTGCCGGTGGCTCGCCGGCCAGGTTGGCGCTGGTGGAGACCAGCGGCCCGCCCCACGCGTGGCACAGTGCCGCCACCAGCGGGTGGGCGCTGATGCGCACCGCGATGCCGCTGTGTTCGCCGGTGATCCAGCCTGGCGCGCGTGATCCGGCAGGAAGAATCCAGGTGTTGGCGCCGGGCCAGCTGGCCAGCACTGCACGCTGACGCTCGTCGGGCAACGCCTGCAGGCGTACCCAGCCTTCCAGCTGCGCCAGCTCGGCGGCCACCAGGATCATGCCTTTCTCGATCGGCCGCTGCTTCAGCCGCAGCACCGTGTGCACCGCCGCTTCGTGCGACGGGTCGCATCCCAGGCCCCAGACCGCTTCGGTGGGATAGGCGATCACGCCGCCGGAGCGCAGCAGGGTGACGGCAGAATCCAGGGTGAGTTCTTTCATGGTGGCGACCGGCCCGGCATGGGCCTTCATTATCCTCCCACCGCGTGCAGATGGGGTGGACCGGCGCCATCGAGGCGGCGGCGGACCGGGTACTGCACTGCCTGCGCCCGGCCCATGGCCGGGCGCTGTCCCACATCAGGCCTTCTTGACGACCTTCTTGGCCGCTTTCTTCGCCGGTGCCTTCTTGGCGACGACCTTCTTTGCCGGCGCCTTTTTCGCGGCCGCCTTCTTGGCCGGTGCCTTCTTGGCCACTGCCTTCTTCGGCGCGGCTTCCTTCTTCACCGCCGCCTTCTTCGCCGGTGCCTTCTTGGCAGCGGCTTTTTTCGCGCCGAAGCCCTTGCGCACCGGCTTGCCGGTTTCTTCCATCAGCTGCTGCACTTCGGCCAGCGTCAGCGAGGCGGGCTCGCGGTCCTTGGGAATCTTGCCGTTCATCCTGCCGTCGCTGATGTACGGGCCGAAGCGGCCATTCAGCACCTGGATGTCGCTGCCTTCGAATTCCTTGATGATCCGGTTGCGCGCGATCTCTTCCTTCTCTTCGATCAGGAAGACGGCGCGGGCCAGGTCGATGGTGTACGGGTCGTCTTCCTTCTTCAGCGAGGCATAGGTGCTGCCACGCTTGGCGAACGGGCCGAAGCGACCAATGCCGACGCTGACCGGTTCGCCCTTGTCCTCACCCAGCGCGCGCGGCATCAGGAACAGCTCCAGCGCGTCTTCCAGGGTGATGGTGTGCATCGACTGGCCCGGGCGCAGCGAAGCGAACTTCGGCTTCTCCTCGGCATCTTCGGCGGTGCTGCCGATGGCGGCGTACGGCCCGAAGCGACCCAGGCGCACGCTGACCGGCTTGCCGGTCTTCGGGTCGGTGCCAAGCTCGCGCGCACCACTGGCTTCGGCACGATCAACCGATTCCTTCTTGTCCTCGACCAGCTCCTTGAACGGCTCCCAGAAGCGTGACATCAGCGGGATCCACTCTTCCTCGCCGCGCGAGACGGCGTCCAGCTCGTCTTCAAGCCTGGCGGTGAAGTCGTAGTCCACGTACTGGGTGAAGTGGCTGGACAGGAACTTGGACACTGCACGACCGACGTCGGACGGACGGAAGCTGCGACCTTCCATCTCCACGTACTTGCGGAACAGCAGGGTCTGGATGATCGAGGCGTAGGTCGAGGGACGACCGATCCCGTACTCTTCCAGCGCTTTGACCAGTGCCGCCTCGGTGAAGCGGGGCGGCGGCTGGGTGAAGTGCTGCTCGGCCAGGATGCGTTCCAGCGGCACGCGGTCGCCGGGCTTCATCGCCGGCAGCTTGCGGCCTTCGTCCTCGTCTTCGGCGCTCTTGCTGTCCTTGCCTTCCTCGTACACGGCCAGGAAGCCGGGCACGACCACGGTGGTGCCACTGGCACGGAAGACGTGTTCGCTGCCGGCCGACAGGTCGACGCTGACGGTGTTGAGCGTGGCCGGAATCATCTGGCACGCTACCGCGCGCTTCCAGATCAGTTCGTACAGCCTGCGCTCGTCGTCGGTCAGGAACCGCGACACCTGCGCCGGCGTGCGCAGCGCCGAGGTCGGTCGCACCGCTTCGTGCGCTTCCTGGGCGTTCTTGGACTTGGTCTGGTAGGTGTTGGGCTGGTCCGGCAGCGAACCGATGCCGTAATCGCGGGCGATCACGTCGCGGATTTCCGCCAGCGCATCCTGCGACAGGTTGACCGAGTCGGTACGCATGTAGGAGATCAGGCCGACCGTGCCTTCATCGCCGATCGCCACGCCTTCGTACAGCTTCTGCGCCACCTGCATGGTCTTGCGGGTGGTGAAGCCGAGCTTGCGCGAGGCTTCCTGCTGCAGGGTGGAGGTGGTGAACGGCGGCGCCGGGCGGCGCTTGCGCTCCTTGCTGGCCACGTCGGTGACGTGCAGCGAGCCCTGCGCCGCCTGCTGGATGCGCAGGCGGGCGGCCTCGGCGGTATCGCCGTCGGTGATGGTGAACTGTTCGAACTTCTGTCCGTCCAGCTTCACCAGCTTGGCATTGAAGTGCTGCGACGGGTGCGCGCATTCGGCGGCGATGGACCAGTATTCGCGCGCGATGAAGGCTTCGATCTCTTCCTCGCGCTCGACGATCATGCGCAGTGCCGGGCTCTGCACGCGGCCGGCGGACAGGCCGCGCTGGACCTTGCGCCACAGCACCGGCGACAGGTTGAAACCGACCAGGTAATCCAGCGCACGGCGTGCCTGCTGGGCGTCCACCAGATCGCTGGCGATGGCCCGCGGCTGGTTGATCGCTTCCTTGATGGCGCGCGGGGTGATCTCGGTGAAGACCACGCGCTGCATCGGCTTGTCCTTGACCAGCCCGCGCTCCTTCAGGATCTCGGCGATGTGCCAGCTGATCGCCTCGCCTTCGCGGTCCGGGTCGGTCGCCAGCAGGATGTCATCGGCGCCCTTGGCCGCCTTGGCGATCGCATCGACGTGCTTTTCGTTCTTGTCGATCACGTCGTAGTGCATGGCGAACCCGTTGTCCGGATCGACCGCGCCTTCCTTCGGGATCAGATCGCGCACGTGCCCATACGAGGCCAGGACGGTGTAGTCCTTGCCGAGGTATTTGTTGATCGTCTTGGCCTTGGCCGGCGATTCGACGATGAGCAGGTGCTTGGGCATGGCAGCAGTGTCTGTGGGGCGAGCCGCAGGGGAGGGGCCGCTAGGGTGGAGCAAACGGCCGCATTAGTGAAGCGGCCACGGGCAAATCCATAAACTGAACGCCCGGTTGGGTGCCGGGCGTTCAGGTTTCCTTATTAGAGGAATCACGCCCGGACGCTCCATGTCAAGCGCCCAGGCGTGAGGATGGCCGGTCAGGAGGCCATCTTGGCGATGAATCCGATGGCCGCCACCATCAGGACCAGGCCGGCCAGGGCCAGCAGGGCGGTGATGACCAGGACGGCGATGGTGACCACGCCCAGCTCGCGGCGTTGCAGCTGCGGCTGGTCGGTGAAGGCCCAGCGGTCCACCACCAGGGTGTCGCACATCATGTCGTGCAGGCCCTGCTTGCGCTCGGTGAACGCGGCCATCAGGTAGCCGATGCACAGGATCAGGCCGCTCAGCACGGCGGCCCAGTAGCGTCCGAAGGCACGTCCCACGGTCAGCCGGTCACCGTTGCTGCGCACGACCTTGATGCCGACGGCCATCTTGCCCAGGGTGGCACCGCCGCGCGAGGCGTGGAACCAGGTGTAGTACACCATGGAGATCACCAGGTTGAGCAGGCCGCTGACCAGCTGGCCCATGATCTCGATGGCCGACTCGCCGCTGCCGGCGGCCCCCATGCCCGCACCCAGTGCCAGGGCGGAAATGACGCCGATGATCGTGCCGGGGATGAGCAGCACGAAGTAGTCGATCACATAGGCAGCCACGCGCTTCCAGAAGCCGGCATAGACCACTTCGCCGCCCATCACCGGCTGCGCGTGGCCGGCCATGGCCGCGGTGCCCGGCGCGCTGTAGGGCGAACTGCTGAGCGCGCCGGTGCCGGGCAGCGGCGCCGTGCCGTTGTCGATGGCCTGGTAGTCGCTGCGCAGGTCGAAGCCGCCACTGTCAGCGGCCGTGGTGGCGCTGGCCAGGGTCTGCAGGCCGAGCTCGTCGACCACCTGCCGCAGCGCGGCCCATTGCGCCATGCCCTCACGCCAGACCAGCGTATCCAGTGTCAGCTGGCCGCGCTGGAAGCGCTGGCGGATGTCCTCGACCGGCAGCGGTCCCTGGCGTTGCTGTCCTTCGGCGAAATACCACTCAGTCATTGTGTGTCCCTCCTGGGTCGTCCTTGCTTGGGGTGTAGTGCCGATGGCTCAGCCGCGGCACTGCTGCGGCAGATACTTGTCGTTGCTTTCGCCGCTGCATTCCCAGCGGCCGCTGTCGCGGTCGTATTCCAGCCACAGCAGATCGCCATCGATGGTCTTGCCGGGCGCGGCCAGCGTGGCTTCGATACCGCAATGACCGTTGTTGAAGCGGCCGATGTGGACCGCTGACAGGCCTGCGGCGGAGAAGTCCCCCGGCGCCGGGAAACCGGCATCGTTGGCCCCCGGGCAGCGTCCTTCCTCGTCGGCGAAATGCTGCACCTGGTCCTTCAGCGGTTGCAGTGCGGTCAGCGACGTGGCGACCTTGGAGCGCAGGGTGTAGTCGTTGTAGGCAGGCAGCGCGATGGCCGCCAGGATCGCCACGATGGGTACCACCACCAGCAGCAGTGCCCCGCCGATGATGGCGGTCAGGGCGCAGCCGGACAGGCCCTTCTTCGGTGGCGGCAACGCGGCCGCGGGCGCACTGTGGGCATAGGGGGTTGCCGCCGGCAGTACCGGAGGCTGCGGGGCAGGGGGCTGCAGCCCGGGTTCGTCGCGGGCGGCATCGACGGCCGGTACGATCAGGCCGAGCTCATCCACCACGCTGCGCAATGGCTGCCATTGCGGCAGCCCATCGCGCCACACCAGGGTGTCCAGGCTGATCTGATTGTTGCGGAACAGCTCGACCAGCTGTTCTGCCGGCAGCGGGCCTTGCTGCCGGTTGCCTTCTGCATGGAACCACTCGCTCACGGGGCACGCTCCTGAATGCGCTATGCCCCAAGTGTACGGTCAGTGCAGGGGTTCTGGCTCGTCCATGAACATCTGCGTTTCCATCCAGGCGTAAGCCGCCTCGGCGCCGGGCTGGTTGAACAGCACCATCAGCACGACCCATTTCAGATCGTCCAGGTCCAGTTCGTCCTGGTCCAACGCCATCGCCCGGTCCAGCACCAGCTCGCGCTGGTCGGCATCGAGGATGCCGTGCTGCTCCAGGTACAGCAGGAAACCGCGGCATTCCACGTCCAGCTTGTCCAGCTCGGGCCCGTGATAGATGCGCACCGGGCCATCGACCCGCGCCTGGGCCACACTCGGACGCTGTGCCGCCAGGGCATCGAGCCAGTCGAATGCCTTGTTGATCTCGGTAGGGCTGAATCCGGCCTGGATCAGGCCGTTCTGGAGCGAATCGCGGTCACGGATCAGGTCCGCATCTTCGCTGAAATAGTGTTCAAACAGGTACAGCAGTACATCCAGGATGCTCTCTTTCATTGCCCCTCGGCCTGCGTCGCGCGACGCTGTGGAGGTGAAGAAACTAGGGAGTTCGACAGTAGCGGCCGTGTACGCAGACCACGATTCCCGCAAGTTCCATGGCCAGCAGCATGGAGGACACCTGCGGCGCCGTCAATCCACAGCGCGTGATCAGTGAATCCATACTGATTGGGTCAAGGTCCAGGGCCTGCCACAACCGCTGGTAGTCAGGGTCGCCGACCCAGCGTGCCGGCAGGTCCGCTGGCACTGCCTGTTCAGTGGGGGTGGCCAGCCGCGATTGCAAGGCCGGCAGCTGCTGGCGCAGGGCCGGGGCCAGCAGCTCCAGCACGTCCTCGGGCCGTTCCACCAGGGCGGCTCCCTCGCGGATCAGGCGATGGCAGCCGGCTGCCCGCGGATTGAGCACCGAGCCGGGCACGGCGCATACCTCGCGACCGGCCTCGGCGGCCAGGCGCGCCGTGATCAGGGCGCCGGACCGGTGCGCCGCCTCGATCACCACGGTGGCCAGGGCCAGCCCGGCCACCAGCCGGTTGCGCGCCGGAAAGTGGCCGGGACGGGCAGCCGTACCGGGCAGGTACTCGCTGAGCACGGCACCCTCGGCGCCGATCCGGGCCTGCAGTGGCGCATGGTGGTCCGGATAGGCACGGTCGGGGCCCGTTCCGATGACGGCAACGGTACTGCCGCCGGCGTCCAGCACCGCAAGGTGGGCGGCCGCATCGATACCGGCCGCCAGCCCACTGGCGACCGCCAGTCCGGCTTCGGCGAAGCTGCCGGCAAAACGCGCCGCCAGTGCCCGACCGGCCGGTGTGGGTGAGCGGCTGCCAACCACCGCCACCGCCGGGCGCCAGGCCAGGCCGGGGTCGCCGGCCACGAACAGCGCCAGCGGCGGGTTGGGGACCTCCGGCAGCAGGGGCGGGAAGGCCGGGTCGGTAACGGCCAGCAGGTGATGGTGGTCGTCCTGAAGCCAGTGCAGGGCGGCTTTCGACCGCTGCGCATCGGGGCGTTCCAGTGCCGCGCACTGCTCCGGGGTGCAGCCATGGGCGCGCCAGCCGGCCACGCCCAGCGCAAGGGCCGCTTCGGCGCTGCCCGCGCCCTGCAGCAGTGCCCGCCGCGGCGCCAGCGCGCCTCCCGCCATCACCAGGCGCACCAGCGCCTCATCTGCCTGCTTGGTCATCCCCCCACTATCGACCGCAGACAACAAAGGCGCCCTAGGGCGCCTTCGCGTGCGGCTGTCAGGGATGTTCCCGGCAACCCTACTTCGTGTCCGGATGCAGCGCGCTGTAGCCCACTCGTACAGGCTTCACGCCCTGCATCACCAGCGCATAGCTGACGTTGTCGAAGGTGCGGAACACCATCGCATGCGCGGCGTACTCGTCGGGCAGCGAGACCCGGCCGGCGCCGGTACTGAGCGAATCATCCATGCGCGAGGACCCCGGGTACTTCATCCGGTGCGCGACGTGGCGGCCCGGCCGCCACAGCGAGAACACGGTGCCGTTGTCCACGCCCTGCGCGCGGCCCGCCGAAATGGCGATCACATCGCGTGGCCCGCCAACGCTGAACATGTCGGTCACCGCGAGCACGCGCACGTCCACGCCCTCGACGCCCGCCGCCGGCACATGCGGGACGAACTGCAGGTCGTAGGGCCTTGCCTCGACCGGCACCAGCCGGTCGCCGGCGCGGACTTCACGCCCGCCGCTGTTCTTGTCCAGCACCAGGGTGGACGCCTCGACCTTGCCGCCGGCAACCTGGGTGATGGTGCCCGTGCCGACCTGCATCAGCTCGTAGCCCAGCATCTGGTGCGCACGTCGCGTCGGCGCGTTGTAGGCCCGCCACAGGTTGCCGCTGCCGGGGGTGACCTCGCCATTGGCGGTCAGGTCCTCGGTGGGCTTGGGCACGCCATAGCGCACGGTCGGGCGGACCACGGCCCAGCGCTGCCCGACCTGGGCATCGGCCAGGCGCACGTACACGGCTTCGCCACTGCTGGCGCGCAGGCGGTCTTCTTCCAGGCCCGCCACGTAGGGCAGGTGGTCGATGCGGTCGACCACGCTCAGCTGCTTCAGGAACGGCTCGACCTGGGCCAGCGGAATGGCATCGATCGGGGCCTCCTGGCGGGGCCCGGGCTGGGCCGTCACACGGTCCAGGTAGGCCAGGCTCAGCACGTCACCCGGATAGATCAGGTGCGGATTGGCGATCTGCGGGTTGGCCTGCCAGATCTCCGGCCACAGCCAGGGCTTCTGCAGGAAACGCGCGGCGATATCCCACAGCGTGTCCCCTTTTCGGACCACATAGGTATCCGGGTGCCCGCCATTCACTTCCACGGCGGTAGCATAGGCAGCCACGGTCAGCATCGCCGCGGCGACGACCGTACGAAAACGAAGCAACATAGGTGTGAAGCCCTGATTCCCCAACAGGTCCGCGCACTATAGTCCAGAAACCGGGGCGCAAGGCAAGCGTTGCAGCTAGAATCTGCGACGTATGCCGGCGTGCCGGCCCCCTATCCGGAAACTGCCATGGCCCTCCTCCCGATTCTTGAGTTCCCCGATCCGCGCCTGCGTACCAAGGCCGCGTTGATCGACGCCGCCGAAGTGACCACGCCGGCCTTCCAGGAACTGGTCGACAACATGTTCCAGACCATGTACGACGCGCCGGGCATCGGCCTGGCCGCTACCCAGGTGGACGTGCACAAGCGCTTCATGGTCATCGATGTCAGCGAAGAGAAGAACCAGCCGCTGGTGTTCATCAACCCGGAGATCGTCGCCAAGGACGGGGGCCGGGTGTACCAGGAAGGGTGCCTGTCGGTGCCGGGCATCTTCGCCGACGTGACCCGTGCCGACACCATCACCGTGAAGTTCCTTGACCGCAATGGCCAGGAACAGCAGATGGAGGCTGGCGAAGTGCTGGCCACCTGCATCCAGCACGAGATGGATCACCTGGACGGCAAGCTGTTCATCGATTACCTGTCGCCGCTCAAGCGCGAGATGGTCCGCAAGAAGCTGGCCAAGCAGCGCAAGCACGTGGCGTGATCGCCGCTCCGGGCCGCCCGCAGGGGTGGCCCGTGCCCGCGCGCAGCGCGTGGGCTGTACGGCGCCGGCCGACGGCGCCGTTTTCTTTCCTGCACGAATCCATCCTGCAAGTGGGGTAGCCATGAGGATTGTCTTTGCCGGTACGCCGGAATTCGCGGTGTCATCGCTGCGCGCAGCGGCGCGCCACCACGAGGTCGTGGCCGTCTACACCCAGCCTGACCGTCCGTCAGGCCGTGGTCGCGGCCTGGCCCCCTCGCCGGTGAAGCTCGAGGCGGTGGCCCGCGGCATTCCGGTGTACCAGCCCGAATCGCTGAAGGACGAAGCGGCCCAGCAGCAGCTGCGTGACCTGAAGCCGGACCTGATGGTGGTGGTGGCTTACGGCCTGATCCTGCCCAAGGCCGTGCTGGCCATCCCGACCTACGGGTGCTGGAACGTGCACGCTTCGCTGCTGCCGCGCTGGCGCGGTGCGGCGCCGATCCAGCGCGCGATCCAGGCCGGTGACGAGACCACGGGCGTGTGCCTGATGCAGATGGAAGCCGGACTGGATACCGGCCCGGTGCTGCTGCACCAGGCGCTGCCGATCGCGGCCACCGATACCGGTGGCCAGCTGCACGACAAGCTGGCCGAGCTGGGTGCGCAGGTGTTGTCCGATGGCCTGGGACTGCTGCGCGCCGGCATCAAGCCGATCGCGCGGCCGCAGCCGGAGCAGGGCGTGACCTACGCACACAAGCTGGACAAGGCCGAGGCGAAGCTGGACTGGACGCAGGATGCAGCGCTGCTGGCGCGGACCGTACGCGCGTTCAACCCGTGGCCTGTCGCCGAAGCAACGCTGGCCGGCGAGCGCGTGCGCATCCATGGCGCCGTGGCGCAGGCGATGGAGCACGGCCAGGCACCGGGATCGGTACTTGCTGCCGGCCGCGAAGGCATCGACATTGCCTGCGGCCAGGGCGCGCTGCGCCTGCGCGTGCTGCAGCGCGAAGGTGGCAAGGCGATCACTGCCGCCGATTACCTCAACGCCCGTCGCGACCTGCGCGTGGGAGCGTAAGCGGTGACGAAACAGAATGACTTCTCCATCGCCAGGGCGGCGCCGGGTGCAGCCACCCGCATGCTGGCCGCACGCGTGCTGGCCCAGGTGTTCACCCGTGGCCGTTCGCTGAAGGCGGAACTGGCGTGGGCCCTGCCGAAGCTGGCCGACAGCCGTGATCGGGCGTTGCTGGAAGCGCTGTGTTTTGCCGTGCTGCGCCGTCGCAGTACCTATGACGCGGCATTGCAGGCGTGGATGCAGAAGCCGCTCTCGGCGCGCGATGCAGACCTGCGCACGCTGCTGATGGTCGGCTTCGCCCAGCTGGACGTACTGGAACTGCCGGCGCACGCGGCCCTGTCGGCCACCGTCGACGCAGCGCGTGCGCTGGGCCGTGAGCGCCAGGCGGGCCTGGTCAATGCCATCCTGCGCCGCGCCCAGCGTGAGGGATTCCCGGAACAGCCGGCCCGCGATGCATTTCCGTCCTGGCTGGCCGAGGCCATCGAGCGCGACTGGCCGGCGCAGGCCGAGGCGATCTTCAGCGCCAGCCTGCAGCCTGCGCCGCTGTGGCTGCGCGCCAACCGCCAGCACGGTGGCCGCGAGAAAGTCCTGGCCGTGCTGGCCGAGGCCGGTATCGTCGCCGAGCCGAGTCCGCTCAGTGCGGACGCGTTGCGGCTGGCGACGCCGGTCGCTGTCAACCAGCTGCCCGGCTTCGCCGAGGGCGCGCTCTCGGTGCAGGATCTGTCGGCGCAGTGCGCGGCCGATGCGCTGGCGCCGGCCGCCGGGGCGCGGGTACTGGACGCCTGCGCCGCACCGGGCGGCAAGTCGGCGCACCTGCTGGAGCGTGATCCCAGCCTGCGCCTGCTGGCGCTGGACATCGACGCCCGTCGCCTGGCGCGTGCCCGTGACACGTACGCGCGCACGGGTGTCGGTGAGGGCGCACAGACCCTGGCGGCAGACGCCAGCGATCCTGGCGCGTGGTGGGATGGCACGCCGTTCGATGCGATCCTGCTCGATGCGCCCTGTTCGGCCACGGGCGTGATCCGCCGCCAGCCGGATGTGATGTTCCACCGCCGCGCCGAGGACATCGATGCGCTGGTCGGCGTTCAGGCCCGGCTGCTGGAGGCATGCTGGTCGATGCTGCGCCCCGGTGGCGTCCTGCTGTATGCCACGTGCTCGATCCTGCGTGCGGAGAACATCGAGCAGATCCGCGCGTTCCTGAAGTGGCACCCGGATGCGGTGGCGCAGCCGTTGGACGAGGCGTTCGGGCTGGATTGCGAAGGCATTGCACGCCAACGACTGCCCGGTGACAGCGATGCTGACGGATTCTTCTACGCGCGTCTGCTAAAAGCGGTGTGAATCCGCTGCCGTTCAAGTCCTCATGCTGAAAACCCGCGCGTCGCGAGAGACGTGGTTGTTCGTGGTGATGGCCCTGCTGGTGCTGGGGGCTGGACTCGGCCTGCGCGATCCCTGGCCGTCGGATGAGCCGCGCTTCGCGCTCGTCGCCAAGCAGATGGTGGACAGCGGTCACTGGTTGTTCCCGCATCGCGGCCTGGAGCTGTACTCGGACAAGCCGCCGATGCTGATGTGGTGGCAGGCCACGCTCTATCACCTGATCGGCGATTGGCGGCTGGCGTTCCTGCTGCCCTCGCTGATCGCCGCGCTGGGCACGTTGTGGTGCGTGGTCGATCTCGGCGCTCGGCTGTGGACGCGACGCGTCGGCCTGTACGCAGGCTGGGCACTGCTGTTCGCACTGCAGTTCACCTTCCAGGCGAAGAAGGCACAGATCGATCCGCTGGTGGTGCTGTTCATCACCCTGGCCAATTACGGGCTGCTGCGCCACCTGCTGCTGGGCCCGGCATGGCGCTGGTGGTGGCTGGGCTGGTTCTTCGCCGGGATCGGCGTCATCACCAAGGGCGTGGGCGTGATCGCCCTGCTGATGCTCGTTCCGGCCGTGATCGGCTCGGCCCTGCGGTGGAACGGTGTGCGCCTGCATGCGCGCGACCTGCGCTTCTGGCTGGCGCCGCTGGCGTTCCTGCTGGCGGTGGCGCTGTGGCTGTTGCCGATGGTGCTGGCGGCGCTGGCGACCGGGCTGGACGAGTACCGCGCCTACATGGACGACATCCTGTTCCAGCAGACCGCAGGGCGTTATGCCCAGTCCTGGGACCATCACCAGCCGTGGTGGTACTTCCTGGCAATCATGCCGTCGATGTGGATTCCCGCGTTCCTGGCACTGCCGTGGGCGATTCCGGCCTGGCGCCGCCGGCTGCAGCGACGCGACGCGCGCTACCTGCTTCTGCTGGGGTGGTGGTTGCTGATCGTGCTGTTCTTCTCGATTCCCGAGGGCAAGCGCGATGTGTACATTCTCCCTGCGCTGCCGATGTTCTGCCTGGCCCTGGCGCCGCTGCTGCCCGGCCTTCTGCGCCGTCGCGACGTGCAGGCACTGCTGGGGCTGTTCACGTTGGCCCTGGCGCTCGGCACGCTGCTGGCAGGCGCACTGGCATTGCTGGGCGAGCCGGGATTTGAGTCGAGGCTGGAGCACGAACGTGGTCTGGCACCGGGCGTGATGGATGCGTTGGCCTGGGCGGCGCTGGCGATGGGCGCCTGCGGTGTGGCCAGCCTGTTGCTGTCTGGCCGTGGCCGGCGTCATCTGGCCATGGTGTCGACCCTGGCCACGGTGTGGGTGCTGTACAGCCTGGTGGGCTACCCGCTGTTGAACGATTCGGGTTCGGCGCGGGGCCTGATGCGCCATGTGGGGGAGCGCATCGGCCCGCAGGCCGAGTTGGGCCTGGTGGCCTGGAAGGAACAGAACCTGCTGATGGCCGATCGACCGGCGGCCACGTTCGGCTTCAACACCCCCTGGGATGAACAACTGCAGGCGGCGACGCGCTGGCAGCGGCTGGTGCCGGCGCGGCGCTGGCTGCTGGTGCAGGAGGACGCCCTGCTGCCATGCGTGGACCGCGACCGGGCCGAACCGGCGGGCGTGGCCAACCGTCGCCGCTGGTGGCTGGTGCCGGCAGAGGCGGTGATCGCGCCCTGCCAGGCCAGCGATCGCGAGCGCGAACGTGAACGGCGTTTGCAGGAACGGGGATAACGGCCTGTGTCCACGCTTGTCCAGTCTGCCCAACAGGCGACAAAGGCAGTAAAACAGCACACTGGGAGCGGCCGTTGTGGCCGCCCCCGTTCTTCCCGCACACCCGCAGCGAAACTTCCGACGTGCCAGCTCCACCGGACAACCTGAACCCCGCGGCCGGCGACCTGCCGGGAGCCCCCGTCGGCGGTCGGCAGCGCGCGGCGCACTGGCTGGCGCAGATCGGTCTGTTCTGCCTCCCGGCGCTGGTGCTTACCGTGCCGATCAACCTGCTTCCGTATGGACTGTTGCTGCTGGCCAGCACGCTGCTGGCGCCGGAACTGCTGTGGCGCGCCCGGCACATGGGCGGGCAGCCGGTGAAGGTGCTGACCTGGCTGATGCTCGCGGTGCTGGCGCTGGGCCTGCTGTCGGTGCTGCTGTTCGAGCAGGGGCTGCGCGATGTCGACAACCGCTCGCGCTTCGTGGTGATCCCCTGGATCGCCCTGTGGGTCTGCGCGTTGCGCCCGGACCTGCGCTGGCTCTGGCGTGGCGCGCTGGCCGGGCTGCTGGTCACCTTCGCGATGTCGCTGTGGCAGGTACTGCAGGGGGCTCCGCGTGCGGAGCTGTTCACCAATGCCATCGTGCTGGCCGACATCGTGATGGTGCTGATGGTGCTGCTGGTGTTCTGCCGACCTTCGCGACGCTGGTCGCTGGTGATCGTCGGCATGGCGGCCGGCTGTGGAACCATCGTGTTGACCGGCAGCCGTGGCGTGTTCGCGGCGTTGCTGGCTCTGCTGGTGGTGCTGGCGCTGAGCCTGCGCTGGCGGACCGGCACCGCCCGCCTGTCGGTGCTGGCAGGCATGCTGGCGATTGGCGCCACCCTGCTGCTGTCGGTGCCCGAGCTGCGTCACCAGGTGCGGCTGAGCGAGCTGCACAGCGACATGCAGCGCATGGAGCAGGGCGACAGCGACTCTTCCGCCGGTGCCCGCGTGGAGCGTCTGCAGGTTGCCTGGGATACCTTCCTGGACCACCCGCTGGTCGGTGTCGGAATCGGCCACTTCGATGACGCGATGCAGCGTGTGCCGGTCTGCCGCGAGAACCCGGACGAACAGCGCTGCCACCTTGGCCATGCTCATAACGACGTGGCCGAATGGGCCGCCACCCAGGGCATGCCCGGCCTGCTGCTGCTGCTGGCGGTGTATGGCGTTCCGCTGTGGGTGTTCGTGCGCCTGCATCGGCGCAGCGGGCGCAGTACGTTCCGCGGGCCTGCCGCGGCCGGGATCATGATCGTGACCACGTACGTGCTGTGCGGGCTGACCCAGTCGATGTTCGCGCACCAGATGACGGCCAGCTTCTACGTCACCATCGTCGGCCTGCTGGCCGGGTTGTCGATCCTGGAAGGTGCCCGCCACCGCGGGGCCAACGCGGGTTGACGCCCCGCCGCCGGGCATGGCCCGGCGCTACCCCTGCACCGCCATGCCCGGCGCACGCAGGTGCACGGGAGCGGCAACGCCGGGCCATGCCCGGCGGATGCAGGTGCGCGGGAGCGGTAGCGCCGGGCCATGTCCGACGGATCAGGTGCACGGGAGCGGTCGCGCCGGCCATGCCCGGCGGATGCAGGTGCGCGGGAGCGGTAGCGCCGGGCCATGCCCGGCGGATCAGGGCTGCGGCGGGTCGGCCACCGCCTGACCGTTGCCGAGCATCCACAGCATGATGGTCTTCTGCCGCACGTAGTTGGCACGCACGTAGGCATAGACCAGGCCGTGCCAACCATCGCGGAAACCGCCGCGGAAAACGAATCCCCGCCAGAAGCGCCAGGCCGGTGCCAGCACCAGCTTGCCCAGGGTGGCGCGCTTGCCGCGTGCGAACTCGTGCTCGGCCATCATCCGCGCGTACTTCTCGGTCTTGGCCAGTTGCTGCTGCAGCGAGCGGTAGGGGTAGTGGATGAGGTCGCCGCGCAGGGTGCCGACGCTGCCATCGACGCTGGCGGCCTCGTGGATCTCACGGGTGCCGCGCCAGCCGCCGCGGCGGCGGTCGAACAGGCGCATCACCCGGTCCGGATAGGCGTTGCCGTGGCGCAGGAAGCGGCCGAAATACTCTGAAAGGCGGGCGAAGCGGTAGCCCGCGTGGCCGCTGAATCCCCCCTCGCGGGCCTGTTCGATGGAGGCGCGCAGTTCCGGGCTGATGCGCTCGTCGGCATCCAGGCACACCACCCAGTCATGTGCTGCCTGCTCGACGCAGAACGCCTTCTGGCTGCGGAAGCCATCGAACGGCCGCTGCAGCACGCGGGCACCGGCGGCCTCGGCGATGGCCACGGTGGCGTCGCTGGAATACGAGTCCACCACGATGATCTCGTCGCAGAAGGCCAGCGAGGCCAGGCAGTCGCCGATGCGGCCGGCCTCGTTGAACGCGATAATGCACGCCGAGATGCGAGGCCGTTCGATGGGAGCGGTCGTGGAGGACATGATGGCCGGGTACCTGTTGTTTGCGACGGAGCGCTATGCGCTGCCTATTCTCGCCCCGTTGGCGCAGGCCTTGCACGCGTCCGGGCAGGAGGTGGCTGCCTGGTTCGAAGGTGGCGCCGCCGGCAGCCAGTTGCCGGGCGTGCCCGTGATCGGCCTGAAGCAGGCCCTGGCGATGCGCCCGCGCGCGGTGTACAGCGCGGCCAACTGGGTGCCGACGTTCCTGTCCGGTGCCAAGGTGCAGCTGTTCCATGGCTTCAACGTGGAGAAGCGCGACAGCGCACGTGGCCATTTCCGGGTACGCGGGATGTTCGACCTGTACTGCACCCAGGGCCCGGCCACCACCGCGCCGTTCCGCGACATCGCCGCCCTGCAGGGTCACTTCGCGGTGGCCGAGACCGGCTGGCCGAAGCTGGACCCGCTGTTCCGCGACGATGGTGGCGAAAGCGCCGCGCTGCGCGCAGCGGCGGGCGGTCGTCCGGTGATCCTGTTCGGCTCGACCTTCACCGAGCGGCTCAGCGCCGCCCCGCACCTGCATGCGCAGATCGCCGCCGACATCGCGGCCGGGGAGCGCTACTGGCTGCTGACCCTGCACCCGAAGTGCCCGCCGGAGCTGTTCGAGCGTTACCGTGCGCTGGCCGGCGCCAATGCCCGCTTCATCGAACCGGAGCAGGTCATGGCCGCACAGCGCGCCGCTGATGTGCTGGTGTCCGATACGTCTTCGATCGTTTCGGAGTTCATCGTCCAGCACAAGCCGGTGGTGACCTTCCGCAACCGCGTCCCGAAACCGCACATGATCGATTTCGACGTGCCGGCGCAGCTGCCCGTCATGCTGCAGCGCGCGCTGCACCCGGATGCCGCCCTGCAGGCGGAGATCGTGCGCTATGCCGACGCGATCCATCCGTACCGTGACGGCCGCTCCAGTGAGCGGGTGATTGCCGCAACCGAGGATTTCCTGTCCGGCGAGATGGGCGCGCTGCGCCGCAAACCCTTCGGCAGCTGGATGCGTGACCTGCAGATCCGCAGGGATCTGGGCTACTGGGGGCCATCACAGCGGTGATCGGGGGATGTAGAGCCACGCCCACGCTCGGCTGTGGCAAGCCGAGCATGGGCTCGGCTCTACAGTAGATCCACGCCAGGCGTGGAAGGGCGGCAACGGGTCACCAGCGCAGCTTGCGGCGCGGCAGCGCGGCGGCCAGCTGCGCCATCAGCGCCCGTGCCTGTGCGTGCGGCAGGTAATGCAGCGCCAGGGCCACATCACCATGCGCGCCTGCGGTGTCCAACTGCAGGCTGGCCGTGCCCAGCAGCCTGTCCAGCGGTGAGCGCTGCAGGCGCAGGCCCTGCAGCTTGTCCAGTTCCGCCCAGCGCCACCAGCGCCTCCACCATCCGCCGCGCACCGCGACGTAGCGATCATCCAGATGCCAGCCCATGCGGCCCATCTGCCGATGGGCGACCCAAAGCGCGACCGGCAGCCAGCCCAGCACCAGCAGGCCGGGTGTTCCCCAGCGCCAGTACATCGCGGCGGCCAGCAACGGCACCAGCAGTACGCTGCCCAGGCACAACCGCCACCAGCCGCGCTGCGGCACCGGCTGCCAGTGCGCGGGCGGCCACTGCAGCTGAGGCAGCAGGCGCTGCACCAGATGATCGCAGTCGGCGGCCGGTGCCAGCGGCGCGAGTTCGCGCAGCGCCCGATCTTCCTCGCGGGTGGGGCCGCCGGCAGCGCTGTCGATCTGCAGCTGGCGCCGCCCAAACCAGCGTTGCAGGGTGCCTTCGCGCAGGGTCCAGGCCTGGATGCGCCGGCGCGCCACGCTGCTGCGCGTGCGGCTGAGCAGGCCTGCCGCGACCGTCAGCCGGTGTTCCTGCTCGGTCAGGGTGAAGCCGGCATAGCGCAGCAGGGCCAGCACCACCGACAGCAGGCGCATCAGCAGCCAGCCTGCGACCAGCACCAGCGCGGCCAGGATCAGCAGGCCGGCAAGGCCCTCGTGCAGCTGGCTGGCGTAGCCGAACGCCTCGCGTCCTCCGCTGGAGATCACGCCGTCCAGCGAACGGCGCGGGATCACCTGCAGCAGCGCACCGATGGCGGCGGCGAACAGCACCCAGCCGCGGTTGGACAGCAGGCCAAGCCGGATCACTTCGGCAGTGGACATGCGCAGCAGCACTTCATCGGTCGGGTCGGCGGTGGCAGCCGGTGCGTTGCCAGGCGCCTTTCCGCGCTGCTTCACCAACTGCTCCAGTGCCAGTGCCTGGTCCAACCGCAGCACCCGCATCTCTGCCTCCGGGCGCACGCCGCCGGCCGACTCCAGGCGCAGCTCGGCCACGCCGAACAGCCGGTGCAACGGGTTCTGCCGCACTTCCACGTTGTGGATGCGGGCGAAGGGAATTTCCCGGCGGTTGCGCGCAAGCAGCCCGCTGCGCACGGTGATCGCATCACTGCCGATGCGGTAGCGGTAGCTCAGGTACTGCAGCACCGAGACCACCACCAGCGCGGCGATGGCCAGCAGCGGCATCAGCTGCGCCCACAGCGGGTCGCGGTCGCCGCGCTGGCCGAACACCAGCAGCGCGACCAGCGGCAGGAAGTAGTGCCGCAGCTGCATCAGCAGCACGAACAGCCATGACCAGGGGTGCAGGCGCTGTTCGTCGCCGCCGCGTGGCAGCGGGGGCGGCAGGGGCGGTGGCTGGCTCACAGGGCGTCGGCGTCCTGATCGAGCTGGTGGGCCAGGGTGTCGCGCAGGCGTTCGGCGTCGGCATCATCCAGGCCGCTGACAGTCACGGCACTGAGGCGGGTGCCTGCGGTGTGCACGATCAGCGTCGCCAGGCCGGCACGCCGCTCCAGCGGACCACGGCGCAGATCCAGGTGCTGCACGCGCGAGACCGGTACCTGCGTTTCGGTCTGCCACATCAGGTCCCTGCGCAGGCCCAGGCCCTGTGCGTCCAGGCGCCAGCGTGTGCGGGTCAGGCGGCGATGGCCCAGCCACGCGCCGAACAGGGCGCCGACCAGCAGGCCCGACGCTGCACCCCACAGCCCGGCAGGCAGATCGAAGAACCACCACGCGGCTGCCAGCGGTGCGCCTGGCACGAACAGTCCACCGAATGCGCCTTCCAGCGCGGCCAGGCGTGCGGCGCGGGCCGGCAGCGGCTGCCAGTCGTTGATGGGCACAGCAGGAAGAGGCTGGTCGGTCACACGGGCTCCGTCGGGCGGCAGGGCAGGCGGGCGGCCGCAGCCGCACCGCGCAGACGGTAGCAGGTCGGGCGCGCTACTGCGCCGCCTGGATCAGTGCATCGACATCGAGCAGATGGCCGGCACGGTCGGCCTTGGTGCGCAGGTAGTGTTCGTTCTCGGCCGTGATCTCGCCAGTGACCGGAATGCAGTCCAGCACTTCGATGCCGGCATTGCGCAGGCGCTGTGCCTTGGTCGGATTGTTGCTGAGCAGGGCCACGCGGCTGATGCCCAGGCCGCGCAGCATCGCCACGGCGCTGCCATAGCGTCGCTCATCGGCGCCGAAGCCCAGTTGTGCATCGGCGTCGATCGTGTCCAGCCCGTCGTGCTGGTAGCCATAGGCGCGCATCTTTGCAGCGATGCCCGTTCCCCGGCCTTCCTGGTCCAGATACAGCAGCACGCCGCCGCCCAGCTCCTTCAGTTTGCGCAGACCGCGTCGCAGCTGGTCCCCGCAGTCGCACTTGAGCGAACCGAACAGGTCGCCGGTCAGGCACGAGGAGTGCACGCGTACCGGCACCACGGCAGACAGGTCCGGGTCGCCGACGATGATCGCCACCTGGTCGCGTTGTGCAACGCCGCCGCGGAACACCGCGAAGGTGGTCATGCCGACATCGCGCAGCGGTACCGGCGAACGGGCGACCAGCTCATAGTCGTGGGCGGCGTGCGCCGCACCTTCGGCCAGGTCGCACAGGGCGACGTCGGCGGCGCCGTCGAAGGTCGCATCATCCGCATCCAGGCGCACCGCGACCATGGCCGGCAGCAGCAGGCCCAGGCGGGCCAGTTCAACCGCGCCGGCATCGAAGGCATCGCCTGCGGTCCAGTGAGCCGGCATCGGCCCGGGCTCGCGCAGGTAGCCCAGCGTCGGCAGGGCGTCGAAGGCGATACCGGCCAGCGGCAGGCGCACACCGTCAGGTGCCTCCACCCCCAGCACGCGGGCGCGGGTCGCCGTCAGGAACAGGTAATGACGCTCGCGCGCTGCGCTGGCAAAGGCGGCAAAGCTGCTGGCGGTGGCGCTGTCCAGCGCGATCACGGCCAGGCGTTGGCCCTGGCCGTCGTGAAGCAGGACCGGGCGACCGGCGCGCAGTTCCGCGACCGCGCGCTCGCAGCGGATCGCGGCCGGGTCGCCGAACAGGGAGGAGGCAGCAGGCATGGCAGGACCGGGGGAGGCGGACATCGCAGTCTCTATGGGGGCGCCGGCGTCGTATTCAACGTGCTGCGGCCGCCGGTCGCAGGGCGGCACGGTGGGACTCAGTGCGGGTGTTCCTCGGTCGCGTAGGGATCATCCTCGCCGCTGCCCGGTGGCCGCAGCGTATAGCGCTTGTAGGTCCACTGGTACTGCGCCGGATCGCGGCGGGCGATGCGTTCGATCCCGGCGTTGAGGGCGGTGGCCGCAGTCTGCGGGTCCGGGTCGGCCACTGCGGGGTCGGCCGGCTCGACGTGCAGGGCGAATTCCATGTCCGGCCCAATGCGCTCGCACCAGCCATACAGGACGATGGCGCCGGTGCGTTCGGCCAGGCGGTTGACCAGGGTCATGGTCAGCGCCGGCACACCGAAGAACGGAACGAACACGCCGTCACCGGCCTTCGGCTGCTGGTCCGGCAGGATGCCGGTGGCGCCGCCGTCCTTGAGTACCTTGAACAACTGGCGCACCGCCGGGCCCTCGGCGCGCACCTGCTGCACGTTCTGTCCACCCCGCACCAGCTGCAGGAACGCGTCGCTGGCTTCATCCTCCGGCGGCTTGTAGACGATGGCGATCTGTCCGCGCGAGGCCAGCCACTGGTTCAGCAGCTCCCAGTTACCGAAGTGCGGCGCGGCCACGATCACGCCCCTGCCGCTGGCCAGCGCCGCGTCATACAGCGCTTCACCGTGACGCTGCTTCAGGTGCAGGCGCAGGTTCTCGGCCGGCGGGCGGCTCCACAGGCGCAGGGTCTCGATGGCCTGCAGGGCGGTGGAGCGCAGCAGATCGCGATGCAGGCGCTCGCGCGCAACGGGGTCCAGATCCGGGTAGGCCAGCTCCAGGTTGCGGCGGGTGACGCGACTCTCACGGGCGTTGAGACGGATCCAGGCCCAGGCCAGGGCCTGCGCGACGCCGCGCAGCAGCGGCCAGGGCAGGCGCGTGAACAGGGTGGTGGCGCGATAGGCCAGCCGGGCTTTGCGTTGCGGGTTCATCCACGCAAGTTTAGCCAAGGGCGCTGCTATCGTGGCCGGCCCCCCGACCGGAAACCCACAGATGCTCGTTCTGATCCAACGCGTCAGCCAGGCCGCCGTCCACGTCGATGGCGAGGCCGTCGGCCAGATCGGCCCAGGCCTGCTGGCCCTGGTGGGGATGGAGCCGGGCGACACCGAGCCGCAGCTGCAGCGCATGGCCGAGCGCCTGCTGGGCTACCGGGTGTTTGCCGATGAAGCCGGGAAGATGAACCGCTCGCTGCGCGATACCGGCGGCGGCCTGCTGCTGGTCAGCCAGTTCACCCTGGCGGCCGACACCCGGTCGGGCATGCGCCCCAGCTTCACCACTGCGGCGCCGCCGGCCGAGGCTGAACGCGGGTTCAATCGATTTGTCGACATCTGCCGTGAAAATCACGCGCCAGGGGTGGAAACGGGCCGCTTTGGTGCCCATATGATCGTCAGCCTGGTCAATGATGGTCCCGTGACCTTCCTTCTCAGGCCCTGAAGCCGCCGGGACCACCGCCCGGCAGGCGGGGCCCCGGGCTGGTATAATGCTACGTTCCCTATTTCCTACCCAGCCGGTGGCGCGAGCACTACATGGCCAACGAACGTCCTGCCCAATCCGAAATCAAGCAACTGATCAGCAAGGGCCTGGAACAGGGCTACCTGACCTACGCCGAAGTCAATGACCATCTGCCGGACGACATGGTCGACCCGGAACAGATCGAAGACATCATCGGCATGATCAACGGCATGGGCATTGATGTCCATGAAGTTGCGCCGGATGTGGAGACTCTCCTCCTCAACGACGGCAACACCGGCAACCGCGAAGTCGACGACACCGCGGCCGAAGAAGCCGCTGCCGCGCTGAGCGCGCTCGACACCGAAGGTGGCCGTACCACCGACCCGGTGCGCATGTACATGCGCGAAATGGGTACTGTCGAGCTGCTGACCCGCGAAGGCGAAATCGCCATCGCCAAGCGCATCGAAGAAGGCCTGGGCCAGGTACAGGCCGCACTGGGCCAGTTCCCGGTGTCGGTCGAATCGCTGCTGTCCGATTACGAAGCCCACAAGGAAGGCAAGAAGCGCCTGGCCGAAGTGATCGTCGGCTTCAACGACCTGACCGACGAAGAGCCGGCTCCGCCGGCGGCCGCCGCCGATGACAGCGACGATGCCGACGCCGAAGCCGACGAGGACGAGGACGATGATGTCGACGGCGCCGATGAGGAAGCCGCACCGACCGGTCCGGACCCGGAGGAAGTCGCTGCGCGCATGCAGGCCCTGAGCGATGCCTTCAATGCCTTCAAGAAGGCCGCCGGCAAGGGCGACAAGAAGAATCTGCCGCGCCTGCGCGAAGAGATGTCGGCCGTGTTCGTCACCCTGAAGCTGCCGCTGCCGCTGACCGACGTGCTGACCAAGCAGCTGCGCGACACCATGGCCGAGATCAAGAGCCATGAGCGCCGCGTGCTGAACCTGGCCACCGTCACCGCGCGCATGCCGCGCAAGGATTTCATCCGCTCCTGGGAAGGCAACCAGACCAACCTGGAGTGGGTGGAAGACGCACTGAAGCGCAAGCAGAAGTGGTCGTCGGCGCTGCGTGAGGTGAAGGACCAGATCATTGCCGAACAGCAGGCCACGATCGACATCGAGAAGCTGACCCAGCTGGACCTGGAAGAGCTGAAGGAAATCAGCCGTGCCATGGCCTACGGTGAAGCCAAGGCGCGCAAGGCCAAGAAGGAGATGGTCGAGGCCAACCTGCGCCTGGTGATCTCGATCGCCAAGAAGTACACCAACCGTGGCCTGCAGTTCCTCGACCTGATCCAGGAAGGCAACATCGGCCTGATGAAGGCCGTGGACAAGTTCGAGTACCGCCGCGGCTACAAGTTCTCCACGTATGCGACCTGGTGGATCCGCCAGGCCATCACCCGCTCGATCGCCGACCAGGCGCGCACCATCCGTATCCCGGTGCACATGATCGAGACGATCAACAAGTTGAACCGCATTTCCCGCCAGATGCTCCAGCAGTACGGCCGCGAGGCCACGCCGGAGGAGCTGGCCAAGGAAATGGACATGCCGGAAGACAAGATCCGCAAGGTGATGAAGATCGCCAAGGAGCCGATCTCGATGGAAACCCCGATCGGCGACGACGAGGATTCCCATCTGGGCGACTTCATCGAGGACACCAATGTGGAGTCCCCGATCGAGAACACCACCAACATCAATCTGTCTGAAACCGTGCGTGACGTGCTGGCCGGCCTCACCCCGAGGGAAGCCAAGGTGCTGCGCATGCGCTTCGGCATTGACATGAACACCGACCACACGCTGGAAGAAGTCGGCAAGCAGTTCGACGTGACCCGCGAGCGCATCCGCCAGATCGAAGCAAAGGCGCTGCGCAAGCTGCGTCACCCGAGCCGCTCGGAACAGCTGCGCAGCTTCCTGGATATCGATTGATTCCAGCGGTTGTGTCGTGAACTGGAAAACCCCGCCTCGGCGGGGTTTTCTTTTTTCGTAAATTAATTCGTAATTTAATTCAGGTGGTGAAGCGGCGTGGCCCTATGAGAATCAAAGGGTTGCTTTGACCTGTGCCTTGCACATCACCTCACCATGTGGCAAGAATACGTAAATTAACTCGTAACGATACCGGCGCATGGCCCGTCCCCGCACTCACCTGGTCAACGACCTGCTGGAGCGCCTGCCCCCCGGGCAGGTGGTGCCGGCGGCCGATCTTCTGGCGGGCCTTGGGATCACTCGCCCGACCCTGGGACGGTTGGTCGCCGACGCGGGAGGCGCGGTCGTGCGGCTGGGCCGCACCCGGGCGACTGCCTACGCCCAGCGCCAGGACACCCCCGCTGGCAGCGAATGGCCTCTCTTCCGCATGCGCGAAGATGGACGTCTGGAAGAGCTGGGGCAGGTCGTGGCACTGCGCGGCGACACCTTCTACGTTCAGACGCAAGGGGATCGTCCAAATCTTGTCCGCCCGCCCGAGGGCGACATCATGGGTTGCTTCCCGGGCCTGCCCTGGTATCTGGATGACCTGAGGCCACAGGGATTCCTGGGAAGAACGTTCGCCCACCGACGCGGACGTGAGCTTGGCCTCCCTGAGGACATCAACCGCTGGCAGCTTGGCGACACCCTTCAGGCGCTGGTGCGCGCAGGTGGTACCGATGTCGGCAATCTGCTGCTGGGCGGGGACGCGGTTGCGTCTGCTCTTGCGACGATGGACACACCGCCGGACCGCGTGCGCAGCGAGGATCGGCAGCAGCGCTATCCCGAATGGGCAACTGCTGCGCTGGAAGGCGAAGATGTCGGCTCCTCGCCCGGCGGCGAACAGCCCAAGTTCACCGCGACGGTCGAGCACGATGGCGGCCGCTATGCCGCGCTGGTGAAGTTCGCCCTGCCGGGCGCGGGGGAGGCTGCCGAGCGGTGGGCAGACCTGTTGGTCTGCGAGCATCTGGCGCTTGAGGTTCTGCGCGAGGCGGGTGTATCTGCAGCAGAATCGTCGCTCATCCAGACCGACAGCCACACCTTCCTGGAGGTGAAGCGGTTTGACCGCTCGCCGGGCACACTGGGACGGCGTGGATTCGTGTCGCTGTTGGCCCTGTCCTCGGCGTATGTGGGTGACGTAACCATGGATTGGGGGCAGGCGGGTGAGCAGTTGCTGGCGCAGCGGTGGATCCATCAGGAGACCGCAACCGCCCTGTCGCGGCTGCACGCCTTTGGGCAATTGATTGGCAATACCGATATGCATCAGGGCAACGTCGGCTTCCATCTGCTGGATCGCGGGGCGTTGCCGCTTGCCCCTGCCTACGACATGCTGCCGATGTCCCTGGCCCCCTCGCGAACCGGCGTTCTGCGGGCGACAACGCCGCTTCCCCCGGTCGCACCACGGCGCGCAGGCCAATTGGATCACCTGCACTGGGCGGCTCCGCTGGCGGTAGATTTCTGGGAGCGGGTAGCAGCGTCGGGCCTGCTGCGGTCCAAGGTGCTGCTGGAGGTGGCCGGACAGAATGCAGCTCGGGTCCGGGCCATGGGGAACCGTTTCGGCTGAGGCACGCTTCTGCGGCCGGTCGGTGGCGAGAGAAGGCCTGACTCAACTACACTTTCACGTTGCACGGGCCTATAGCTCAACGGTTAGAGCAGAGGACTCATAATCCTTTGGTTCCAGGTTCGAATCCTGGTGGGCCCACCATAAAGAGCAGGCACTTAGGCTCCCGCCCAAGTGTCTTTTTTGTGCCGCCGGGAGAATTGTCGGGAAAATTCAGCGCCTGCGCGGTGGTTTCACGACCGGCATGCCGTGATCGTAGCGGCCTGTCGTTGTTGGCGACTTGTGCCCGGCAGCGTCCTGCTTGTCGCCAAGGTTGCCCGCGGTGTCGGTAACGCCCCGGTGCTTGAGGCCATGCATCGAAAACCGCTCGCTTTCCTCAATCACGCCCTCGCTTATTGCCATACGGATGAACCGTTGCCAGGCACTGGACGTTGAAGATCGTGCGATAGGATTTCCCGTTTGCTCCACAAGCAGAAAACGCTTCTCAGGTCGGATAGGTATGGCGAAGTTCCGGCCGTCGCGGTTCCATATCGCATCACGCCGCGTCACCAGCGTCTCCCACGCTTCGGTCATTTCGCTGTTCCATTCTGTGATCGACGCACGCGAGCCTTTCCGTCGTTCGCCGTGCACGCCCTGGTCGAGGCGGTGAACGTCAGTCAGCGTGCAGACCTCGATGCCCCGCAGACGTGCGCTGAATGCCAGCACCATCGCTGGGGCGATGTAGGCGGGGCAGCTACCCTTTGTGTGAGGCGACCTGGCACCGCGCTCGCGGGCGAAGGCTAGCACCTTGGCGAATGCTTCGGACGTGGGCATTCTGTGTTCACGGGCCTCCTTCGCCTGACGAACACCTTGTGCGGGGTTGTGCTTGCAGTAGCCGTGCCGCAGGCGCCAAGCCAACGTGCGGCGCAGGTAACGGAACTGATGGTTCGCCTTGCTAGGAAAGCGGCGACACTCGCCGCAGTGAGCGACGATATCGAGGCGATGCCAATGGGCTACAGAACTCTGGCAGGCGACATGGGCTCCAGCCTGTCTGGAGGGCAGAAGCAGCGAGTGATCCTCGCTCGGGCGCTGTATCGCCGCCCTCGTCTGCTGGTGCTGGATGAGGCAACCAGCCATCTGGACCTCGAGTGTGTGCGGCGCGTCAATGCGGCCGTGAAGATGTCGAGCATGACCCGGGTGGTGATCGCCCATCGGATGGAGACAATACAAAGTGCAGACGAACGGTTCGAGATAAACCACCGGGAGGGCTGAGTAATGCTGAGTCTGAGGCTTCAAGGAAGTGGCTGTGGACGGTGTGATATGCGCGAAACTGCCGGCAAGGCTTTCATTCGACTGGTGCCAATAGCTCCAAAGCCGTGGGCGCTGTTGGCAACCTTGCTCATGTGGGCACTGCTCACGGCAAACGCGTGGGCCGGGAAGCGTGATTGCCTCGCGTCCGGCCTTGAGGTCGACATAGCCATGTCAAGGGCGACTTTGCGAGTGACCTCGCGGGGTACGCCCAAACTCAACCTGCAGGAGTGGCAAGCGTCGAAGAGCGCCCGCTCGGACGAACACGCCTATACCCTGGATATCAGCAGGAGTCTGCTTCCCGAGGGAAGAAAGTATCCGCTAATCATCAGGTTGGCGCCCTCAACTGTCGCGATCAACCTCCGGCCCCTCATCAATCCTGAAGATCCGCAGTATGAACGCCTATGTGGCGATATCGATTCAGGAGCCTCACAGCACCCGGCAAACTCTCCGGTGACGGCGTTCGAAGGCTACGCATTCTTCAGCGATGGGCGGCCAGTACCCGTTCCAACGATGCTGGCGGATCAAGGCGTGCCACAGGCGTTCAGGAGCCAGTATCAGGATTGGCTGGAGAAGGCCCAGAAGTTCTATAGGCGCGCCCTCGGACCTGAGCGGCATAGCGTGAGCTCTGTAATCTTCTTGATTGAGCAGGGCGCCAATACCCAGCAGGGCTGCCACTTCAGCGGAAGCTCATTGCCCGGACTGCTGCTGATTGGCCTTCGCGCGGGTTGCCTGGACACCTCAAAAGGCTTTCCAAAAGACTTGTCTCACTTCATTGCTCATGAAGCATTTCATCAGTGGAATCAAGATGTGCAGATGATGGAGTCACTCCCGCAGGAAAGCAGAATCATGCTGCTCGAGGGCGGGGCAGAAATGGCAGCGAGCTTGTTTCTGTCGGAGGAGACTGGGAGCAAGGAGCAAGGGATCACGCGTGACGTAGGCGCAGCTGCAGAGTCATGTATCGACCAGGCAGAGCACAAGAAGCGACCATTGAACGACCTGATCAGTGAGGGCGAGTATCAACTCGCTTACTCCTGCGGGATGGTCTACACGTTCCTCAACCTCGTCCGGACAGATTCTGATCCAGCAGCTTCTCTGGGAACGTTCTGGAAAAGTACCCTGCAGGAGAACTCCTCGTCTCGTTTCAATGAACGCACCGACTTAAATGAGGCATTCGGTGCGCGATCGTCGGTGCAGAACGCCATGATCGAACTTCTAGCCCAGAATGGCTACGTGCTTCGCGAAACGATCAGCGGCTTGAGCAAGGACCAGCAGTTCCGCATTGCCGCCGAACTGATGCGAGAGGTTTCACGCAACGACTGCCAAGGGAACTACGGCCTGTTTACCGGTGGCGGAGTGATTGTGCTTGATCCCGAGGTGAAGACCTGTAGCTCTCTGACGCCTGGGGGAAAACCCGCGGCAATAGATGGGTTTGATTTTAAAGAGCATGTGTTGGACGCTCGATCTGCATGGATTTCAGCTTGCCGGAATGGAGGAGCAGTGAGCATCGACTACTCCGACAACTCTGCGAAACCGTCGATCGTGTCGTGCCAATCCCCCCCAAGATCCCTATACACGCCGTTTCATCTTTCCCGAATCACGCCTATGGGGCAACCATGATCGACGTAGTCAACAGCAACGCATCTTCCCCGATTCAGAAGCTACATGAGCTGCAGGTCATCATCAAGATCGAGCGCTGCAACCTCGCTTGCAGCTACTGTTAGTACTTCTTCATGGGCGATGATTCCTACAAGGACCGCGATCCAATCATGAAGCCTGGCAAATTCTCAGCCGTCGCTGATTACATCAAGCGTGGCGTCGAGGATCTAGGCATCAGGAATGTAAACATCGTCTTCCACGGCGGGGAGCCCACCCTGATGAGGGATCTCGATTTCAGGGGGACTGGTTTCTGCTCTGTATGAGACGTTGGCCCCCATATGCGGGTTGAGTCTTGGCATACAGACAAATGGATATCACCTTACGGCCGAGTGGGAAGATCTGATTTCAGAGTTCAGTATTGCCGTGGGCATTAGTTTTGATGGTCCAGCCGAGTACAACGATAGATTCCGGGTAACCCATAAAGGGAAGGGATCGCATGAGAAGATCGCGCGCACGGTTGGGCGGCTTCACGAGCTGGAGACCGAGCGAAAGATCAGTGCTATCGGCGTACTGAGTGTGCTTGGACGCGACATCCCGATTGAAGAGACATTTGACCACTTTGTTGAGGAGCTCAAGTTCCGTCATATGGGGTTCCTATTGCCGGACAGGAGTCATGATGATCCATTCGTCGATGGAGAGACCCCAGGCGAGTACGGAGATCTGAATTTCGCCCGCATTCCCAGCATATCTACCTGATGACCGTGGTGCCCCGCGACCATGGCCAGACAGGCTGGCCCACATTCAGCGGTTTCTGCCTGCAGGATCAATGGCGTTTCGCGACCCCATCCAAAACGGAGTTCGGTCCAGACGTCCGCTCGCGAATGTCGATCGGGGCGCCTCTGCTCTGCAGATGCGGAGGCATCAGCCATTGGGATTTTCCTCAAGCACACGTCTCTGGATGCCAAAAAGCGGCTCAAACAACCATTCGAAAATCAAATACAACGACTGGCGGTTTTGAGTGCATTGGATTTGAGTCGCCGCGGTTCTGCGCTGGTTCTGGGAAGCATCGCGCGGGCAGATCTGATGGTTGCGGGCAGGCTTCTGGCAGCCCGTCTCAATGGGGAATGTGGCGGGAGCTGAGTGCATGCAACGGTCTCTTTCATCCCGACCCCGGTCGGATGGGCGGCCTCCCTTGAGTGGCCGCCCCCACTAGTGACCTCGTCGGCGCGAAAGGGAGCATCGCGCCTTGGCATGAAGCTGGAGAGGCGTTGCGCGCTCCCTAGGAGCTAGCCCGGTACTGGCTCTCGCGCAGTGTCGGGCGAAACAGCGTTCTTTGCCTTCGATTTGGCATTCTTGGAGACTGCGCGGCGTATGCGCTGCTGGGCATCCTTCACCTTCTCTCCGTCCAGGACCTCGCGCTTCAGAATCTCATTGTTGAGAAGCTCGACAACTGCTTCCGACTCGATCTTCAGTTCCGGGAAAAGACGGCGAAGCTCCCGGCGGATGACAGAAACGACCGGCTCACCGAGAACAACCTGCGCAACCGTGAATTTGTTGAGTACGGAGATGTGCTGGTGATACAGGCCCATTGCGTCAGAGGTGATTCCTTCTCTGCAGAGCAGGAACAATTTTCGCTGGTCTTCTTCGTTCTTCAGGTTGACATCTGCTATGCAGAACGATGAGACGAGTTCGTACTCGATGGGTTGGCCGAACTTGATTCTGTAGAGGCGCCATTCCAGAGCGTTGGTGAGCACGATCCACTCGATGCCCTCGTGGGCACCATAGTTGATGGCCTGGCGTAGATGTGTCTCGTTCAGTGAGATTGCTGCTGCTTTCACTTCGATCAGAACTCTGATCTTGCCATCGATTTTTACCGCCAGGTCGCAGAACGTTCCCCTGATCTGCTGCTCGCTAGTCAGTTCGTTGTACTTGTCGTAACCGAAGATGTCGGCAAGCATGTCCTTGACCAGAGTCACCGTATCGGCTTCAGACACATCCTTGGTCTTGTGGGAAATGGCGACCGAGACCAGCGACCTTACCGTTGTGGGCCACCTGTCCGAGACCTTCTTTGGAATCTTCAGCACATCCATGCTCCTTCCCGTTGTCGTCTGCGGATACTGATGCTTTGACCAGTCCCGCGCAATGGATTGCAAGGGGCCTGGGTACATCTGCTGCCGCCCAGGATGATCCTGCACCGATTCAATAGCATCTTGAAGAACGGAGTCTGGAATAGGAGCCGGGCACTGCTTCAGGGGCCCCCGAGGATGACGAGATCGTCCTGACGCCTACGGAATGCATCTGCCTGATGAGGGACGATACGGCTGTGGCCATTAGTCCATTGGGCTTGGTTCGGAGGCAACTCACAGGCCTATTCAAAGCGAATCAAGATGTGAGTCAAAGATCAGGGAGGGGGCATATTTCTTTTAAATTCAATGAGATGGTCGGATTTTGTGAGTGCTGCGCCCACCCCATCCTCAGCGCGACCGCACCTCTGTCTGCTTCCCTTCTTCGAATGGCCCTTGATCCAGAAGACAGTCGATGAAGGCGCCCAGCAGGGCGGGTCGATGCTGCCGGCTCGGGTAGTAGAGGAACAGCCCGGGGCGTGAGATCGACCAGTCCGACAGGACCCTGACCAGCCGCCCCTGGGCCAGCAGTTCGCCTACGCCGTCCTGCTCGAAGTGATAGGCAATGCCGAGCCCACCCAGCGCAGCAGCAATGCCGACGTCAGCGTGATTGGTGATGACAGGGCCATCGACGGCTACATCGAGCCGATGCCCCTGCTTCTCGAACTCCCAGCGATAGTGCCTGCCATCCATCTCGAGTCGCCAGTTGATGCACGCGTGCTCGTGCAGCTCGGCCGGCGAGGTGGGGGTGCCTCGACGTGAGAGGTAGTCGGGCGATGCCACCGCCATCATCTTCATGTCGGGAGTGAGGCGGACGGCCACCATGTCCTTTTCCAGCTGGCCGCCGACGCGGATGCCTGCATCAAAGCGGCCCCGGACGATATCGGCCAGCGCATCGTCGACCACGATGTCGAGCACGACATCAGGATGCGCGCGATGGAAGCGCGCAAGCCGTGGGGCGATGACCGTCCTTGCCGCGATGCCCAGCGTGTTGATGCGCAGCGTGCCGCTCATCCGCCCCGTCGCCTCACCGGCATCCGCCACTGCAGCAGCCATCTCCCGGAACAGCGGGGCGATGCGCCTGTAGAGCAGTTCGCCCGTTGCCGAGGGTGCGACGCTGCGCGTGGTGCGATTCAGAAGGCGGGCGCCGATGCGACCTTCGAGCTGGCGGATCGTCTGGCTCAGCGCCGAAGGCGACAGGCCAAGATGCTCTGCGGCTCGCGCAAAACTCTGACGCTCCACGACGGCAACAAAGGCCCTGAGTTCAGCAAAGTCGGATCCGCGCATTATGTACTCGTTTCTAAAGAGCCCATCCGGATTCTAGGATATTCAATAAATTAGCCTGGGTGAGCATCCTACGGGCCATCCACCCGAGGAGACAGAAACGTGAGCGCCTTGACCCTTCCCGAGCCCATTGCGGCGTACTTCGCGGCAGAGCAGAACCCGGACGCCTTGACGCAGTGCTTCACGGCACACGCGGTGATGAAGGACGACGGACATACCTACGTGGGCATCGATGCCATCAAGGCGTTCATGGCCGAGGCAACGGCCCGGTACCACGCGACGAGTGTGCCGTTTGCCATCGAGCGGCAGGACGACATCCACAGGGTGCAGGCCGACGTCACTGGTGACTTTCCCGGCAGCCCGACGGTTCTGACGTACCGCTTTCGACTGGAGCGTGGCCGGATCGCATCGCTGGAGATCACGGCATGAACTTCGACCTTCAACTGAAGGACCTGAGGGCAGTGGTCACAGGAGGAACGCTGGGACTGGGGGCTGCCGTTGTGAAAACCCTGGCGGAGGCCGGAGCGCGCGTGACGACGTCCGCGCGTACCATTCCCACCCAGACGCGCGAGGGCGTCACCTACGTCGCTGCCGACCTGTCGACCGCGGAAGGCACGGATCACCTTGCGCAGGCCGTCCTCCGGCAGTGGGGAGGTGTGGACATCGTGATCAATGTGCTCGGAGGCTCGAACACGCCCGGTGGTGGCTTCGCTGCCATTAGCGATGCGCACTGGTTCGCCGAGCTGAACCTGAATCTCATGTCCGCGGTGCGCCTGGACCGTGCACTGCTGCCTGCGATGCTGCACCAGGGTTCGGGTGTGGTGATCCATGTCAGCTCGATCCAGCGCGTGCTGCCGCTGCCGGAGTCCACCACTGCGTACGCTGCGGCAAAGGGCGCTCTCACCACGTACAGCAAGTCGCTTGCCAGAGAGGTGACACCCAAGGGAGTGCGCGTACTGAGCGTTGCGCCGGGCTGGATCGAGACCGAGGCGTCCGTGGCGTTCGCGGCGAGGATGGCCGCAGAGGCCGGAACGGATTACGAAGGTGGCAGGAAGATCGTGATGGATTGGCTGGGCGGGATTCCGGTGGGTCGACCTGCCAAGCCACAGGAGGTGGCCGACCTGATCGCTTTCCTGGCCTCCCCGCGCTCCGCGTCGATCGCAGGGACGGAGTATCGGATCGATGGGGGTACGGTCCCCACCGTGTGATGGACGGGCTTGGCGTCGGCCACCCTTATTGGATCGCTGATGCGCTCCGGCTGACCGGCCCGGGTGCTGTCGGCAGCCGCTCGAAGGCAACGATCCGGCGCGAGAGCCATGGCCAGAACATCCGCCTGCGCAACAGCAGGCCGCGCACCTCATCCAGGCTTGCATGGAGCAGGCCGATGCGGTGCGCCAGCTCCTCCAGCGTACTGTCGGGCAGGCGCGCGAAGCCCTCCTGCTCGATATGCCAGTTGTCGGCGTACTCGATCAGCTGCACGCAGCGCATCTCCAGATGGATACGTGCGTGGATCACATCCCAGTCGATCAGCTCGTGCGTTGGAATCTGACGCAGCGAGTTGAGCATGTCCATGCCGCAGGTGCGGTGGTAGCGATACAGCTGTGTGTCGCCGGATCGATCCGTGGCCAGCTTCGCCGCCTGCAGGAACTGGAAGAGGGTGATGCCGCACAGTGTCAGCGAGGTGGTGATGCGGCGCTGGGTCTGCGCGCGGGACATCTGCCAGGGCACATAGATGGCAGCGAAGCCGATCACCACTGCCACCAGCACCTGTGACCAGTCCGCCCATTCGCCGACCGGCAGGCAGGGACGGCCGATGATCCAGGGGCAGAAGGTATCCACCGTGTCGCTCATGCAGGACCTTGCGCGTTGCCGATCTGGAGCACCACGTAATCACAGGCTCGCCGATGCAGGCAAGGCAGGGGGCCGCAACCGGCGCGGTGTCGGGCGCCGGCGCAGATCGCGAAGGCGGGGGAGCGGTGAAAAACGACACGCTGCCACCCCCGTCAGCCTCAGATGGACGAGCGTGCCCTCATCCGCGACGCCGGCGACCATCGATGCTGTAGCGGCCGGCGCCGGTGCAGGCCAGCAGAATGAAGCCACCGGCGATGCCCATGTTCTTCAGGAACATGATCTGCTGGGTGGGATCGTTGAACTGGTGATGGAAGATGAAGGCGGTCACCAGGCTGAAGGCGGCCAGGACCGCGGCGACCAGACGGGTCTGGAAGCCCAGCAGGATGCACAGGCCGGTAATGATCTCGAACGCGATGGTTGGCCACAGCAGGATGCCGGGCACGCCCATCGTCTCCATGTAGCTCTGTGTGCCGGCCAGGTTGCCGAGTTTGCCAAGGCCGGAGACCAGGAACAGCAGCATCAGCAGTACGCGTGCAACGAGTATGGCAAGGGGAGGCGATGAGTGGTTCACGTCGATATCCTCAGGCGGAGACAGGCAGGGTGGCCGTGCGCGAGGGCACAGGAGATGGGCCGATCGGACTCCAGAGCCGGTGAAGCCCGCGTTGAGAGCATTCCGCGCACAGGGATGCGGGGTGGGGTCATACGGCGCGTTTCACGCTACCCTGCGCGGGTCCGGAGACGAAGGAGGCACAGGATGGCAGACGATGGCGGCATGACGATTCCAGCGAAGATCCTGTACATCGCAGGCGCCGTGGCTGTGCTGGTGAGCCTGCTGGCGTGGTCGGTGGAGTGGAGCGGGCTGGCCTACGTCTGTCCCTATTGCCGTGTGCAGCGCACGGTCATCGGCGTGCTGGGGGTGCTGACCCTGTTCGCGCGGCCCGGCGGCATCGTCGTGCCCTGGCTCTCCTTCTCCGCGGGAGGCTTCGCGTTCGTGGTGGCGGCGATGCAGCACTTCAACGGCTGGAAGCGCATTTCCTCAGGCAGCTTCAGCTTCAACGCGCAGTGGTACATCGACCCGTGGTTGCTGTCGGGATGCGCGATGCTGATCCTGGTCGCGCAGTTGATGCTGGTGCAGGCGGCCTGCCGGCGCAGCGCGCGCTGAAGCCACCGCCGGCGTCTGCCGGCGGCGGCCTACATTGCATTCCGTGCCTGCGCTAGGCTGGATTCATCAGTGCGAAGAGCGTGTCGTAGGTGCCATCGCGTTCGGCCCAGCGTCGCGCCTGGTCCGGCTCCAGCAGCAGCTCACCCCGCGGGTGGTCCCCACGCTCGAGCTTCAGCAGAACCTGCTGCACGTACTCCTGCACGGGCATCGCGCGCGGGTCGGTCGCCTGCGCCTCACCCGTCAGTCCGGTCTGCACATACGGGGGCGACAGTTCCAGCACCTCCACCGGCAGATGGCGAAGCTGATGACGCAGCGATACCAGCCACGAATGCAGGAACGCCTTGCTGGCGCAGTAGGTCGGGAAGCTGGCCAGTGGCAGGAAGGCGAGCGCAGAACCGGTGGCCATCAAGGTGGCGCTGCGTTGTTGTGTCAGCAACGGCAGGAACGTGGCCACGGTGCGGAGCAGCCCCAGGATGTTGGTGTCGATGATGGCTTCGGCATCGAAGTCGTCCCAGTGGCCGCTGGCCAGGTTTTCCGGGCGGGAGATGCCCGCGTTGGCGATGAGCACGTTGAGGCTGGGGAAGCGGGCATGGACGATCTCGGCCAGGTCCGCCAGTGATGCAGGATCGCCCAGCTCCAGCGGCAGGGCGACGAGGCCCGGGCGCTGCTCGCCGATCGCCTGCAGCAGTGCCCGGTCGCGGCCGGTGATGATGACCTGGTTGCCGCGGTCGTGGAGCGCCTCGGCCAATGCACGGCCGATGCCGCGGCTGCCGCCGGTGATGAGGATGGTGTTGCCGGTGAGGTTCATGGGAGTGCCTTTCCAGAGGGTCTTGGGAAAGGCCACGGCGTGATGCATCCACTCCCGCAGGAGCGAAGGGCAGGGCAGTACCGTGGCGCCTGTCGCCCGGGTTTCCTCTGCTGAGGCCCTCCCGGCTGTGGGCGCGTTGGATGACGATAACGCCTGCGGCAGCGCCGTTGCGCGGCTGCGGCGCAGACTGTAGGCGCAGCCTGGTGAGGCGTCAACCGTGTCGGCGCATCGGGGTTCCGCCCGATGCAGGGCTACCGGCTCTGGAAGACCGCCCGCTGGGCGGCGAATGCGCGCTGGTAGGCAGGGCGTTCCGTGGCCCGTGCCAGGTAGGCGGCCAGCGTCGGATACCCGCCGATCATGCCGCTGCTTTGAAGACGCAGCAGCACCGCCACCATCATCAGGTCGCCAACGCTGAATTCGTCCTCCAGCCAGGCCCTGTCGCCCAACCATGCCGACAGCTGGGACAGCCGTGCGTGCACGCGCTCGTCCAGCATCACCTGCCGCTGTGCATACCAGGGCTGCTCGCGTTCCAGCAGCCATGCCATGGATCGCTCGACGATGGGCGGCTCGACGGTGTTCAGCGCAGCGAACATCCACATGATCGCGCGCATGCGGGCGCTGTCCCCGGCCGGCAGCAGGCCGCGATGGTGCTCGGCCAGGTGCAGCAGGATCGCGCCGGATTCGAACAGCACCCGCTCGCCTTCCTGGTAGGTGGGGATCTGCCCGAAGGGGTGGCGCGCCAGATGGGCCGGCTGCTTCATCTCGGCAAAGGACAGCAGCTGGACGTCATAGGCCACGCCCAGTTCTTCCAGTGCCCAGCGCACGCGCATGTCGCGGGCCAGGCCCTGGCCGCGATCGGGCGAGGTGGCGAAGGCAGTGAGGATCGGGGTCATCGGAGGTGCTCCGGCCGGCCGGAGGCCTGCCTTCCCTGTTTCGACGAGCGGCAGGACCGGAAATCGACCGTTGCTCAGTGCTGCGCTCGCCGCGGCGAGGACAGCAGCCCGGCAACCGTCTCGATCCGTGCGGCGCCTGAACGCTCCAGCGTCTGCAGTGCCACTCTCCTGCGTGCTGGCAGCGCCGCGGTGGCATCAGCCACCACGGTTACTTTGAACTCCCGCGCGTTGGCATCCAGCGCGGTCGCCAGTACGCAGGAATCGGTCGCCATGCCGGTGAGCCACAGGTGGCGGACCCCCAGTTTGGCCAGCAGGATCGGCAGGGGCGTGGCGAGGAACGCCGAGTGCTTCGGTTTGAGCACGAAATAGTGGTGAGGGGCCGGCGCCAACTTGTCCGCGATGCGCGCGGCACTGCCACCGTCCCGCCTGCACTGCTCCACCTGCTGGCGGAAATCCCGTTGCCAGTCGGAGAAGTTGTCGTTGGCATGGATCACCGGCCAGCGGCGGGCATCGCAATGGTCACGCACCCTGCGGATGCGGGTCGCGGCCCGCTCCGCCAGGGGCGCCAGCGCGCCAGCGTCGGGAAAATCGAAGCGGCTGAACATGTCGATGACCAGCAGTGCGGTCGTGGCATTCTGGCGTGGCATGGCTCAGTCTCCGGTCTGCGCATGCGGCGCCTGCACGGGCTTGGACTGCGGGGAATCCTTCTGCCGCAGGAAGATGGTCAGCACGACCAGGGCCAGTACCGCCAGGAATTCGCTTTGCCAGTTCTGCATGGACTCGAACCAGAACGTGCTGCTGGTCAGATGCTGCAGGAAGGACGGTGGGGGAAGCCCCTGCAACTGCTGTTCAACCTGTTCCGCCTTCCAGCTGCCGACGGCATGCAGACTGAAGCTGACCAGGAAGAGCAGTCCGAAAGCGATCGCCAGTGAATGTCCATAGAGCGTCTTCCATATACCGCCACGCAGCACCGGCCAGGGTGTCGGGCCGGGCTCGATCCGTGCGTGTTCCTGTGCAGGGTCAAGTGGGCGCGATTCCGCAGAGCCGCGCTGGCGCAGGCTGACGGTGAGCAGCACGTACATGCCCATCTGCAGGAACTCGCTTTCCCAGTTCTCGAAGGTGGCACTGATGAAGTGGCCGCTGGCCAGGTAATGCCACAGATCCAGCGGCGCGCGGCCGTGATGGACCAGCTCCTCGTTGTGCACCTGCAGTCCTGACAGTGCCTGGCCGGCAATGAACAGCAGGGTCAGAGCCAGCAGAACCAGTGACAGACCGTTCCGCTTCCACATGCAGCACCTCGCCATGCAGATCCTATGGGGATGCGGTGAGCTTGCGTGGCCGGTCAAGAAACATCCGTGAATCCCGCGCATGCGGTCCGTGAGGCGGACTCAGCGATGGCGCTTTCCGGTGGGGTCCGGATCGAGCCGTTCATAGTCATCCGGGCGCGCCTTGGGGCCATCGCCATCGTCGGGCATGTCGTGCTCCTTCCATCTGGCGTTGTCGTTGCGGCGCTTGTCGGGTGTATGTGCCTTGGCCTGGTCATCGACATCGACGGTGGGGTTGAACGGCAGCTTGTTGCTCATGGCAGTCTTCCCGTGGACGGTGGATGGAGGCTTCAGCGTGCACGCGTGAGGGTTAACGCAATGGCGCAGTCGAATGAACATCCCGCACACCGTGCGGTCACTCTGCCCGCAGGGGGCGGGCTGCGATCCTGCAGGTCCGTTCCCTTGGAGAAGCACGATGCAGGCACTGACCTATCACGGCCGCAGGGATGTGCGTGTCGAGACAGTTCCCGATCCGGTGCTGGCGCAGGATGACGATCTCATCCTGCGCGTGACCGCGACGGCCATCTGTGGCTCGGACCTGCACCTGTATCGCGGAAAGATCCCGGACCTGCATGATGGCGATGTGCTCGGCCATGAATTCATGGGCATCGTGGAAGAGGTCGGCAGCGCCGTTACCCAGGTGCGCGCCGGTGACCGCGTGGTGATCCCGTTCGTGATCGCCTGCGGTGAGTGCTTCCATTGCCGCCTGGCCGAGTATGCCGCCTGCGAGACCACCAATCCCGGCAAGGGGGCGGCGCTCAACCAGAAAGGCCTGCTGCCTCCTGCAGCGCTGTTCGGCTACAGCCACCTGTACGGGGGCGTGGCCGGGGGGCAGGCTGAATTTGTCCGCGTGCCCAAGGCCAACATCGGCCCGCTGCGGATTCCGGACGGTGTGGCGGACGAGCAGGTCCTGTTCCTGTCCGACATCCTGCCCACCGGCTACCAGGCTGCACTCAACGCGGGCATCAGGCCGGGCTCGACCGTGGCCATCTTCGGGGCGGGTCCAGTCGGCCTGATGAGCGCAGCATGCTGCCGCCTGCTGGGTGCGGAAACCATCTTCATGGTCGACCATCTGTCCTACCGGCTGGACTATGCACGGGATGCCTACGGCGTCATTCCGATCGATTTCAGGGATATTCCGGATCCTGCCGATTACATCCTCAGCCAGACCAGTGGCCGGGGCGTGGATGCCTGCATCGAGGCCGTCGGATTCGAGGCCGAAGGCAGTGCACTGGAAACAGCGCTGACGACCGTCAAGCTGGAAGGCAGCAGTGGCGTGGCGATCCGGCAGTGCATCGCGGCCGCGCGACGGGGCGGCGTGATCAGCATTCCCGGCGTCTATGCCGGTTTCATCCACGGCTTCCTGCTCGGCGATGCTTTTGACAAGGGCCTGACCTTCAAGATGGGACAGACGCATGTGCAGGGCCTGATGCCGGAACTGCTGGATGCCATCATGGAGGGCCGCCTCGACCCGGGCGACATCATCTCCCACCGCATGCGGCTGGCCGACGCCGCACAGGGCTACGCGATGTTCGATGCCAAGGACGATGACTGCCGCAAAATCGTGCTTACGCCGTGAGGGCAGCATGAGCGCCTCGGCCATGATGGTCCTGTACGTGCTGTGGCTTGCCGCAGGCACGCTGGACTTCCATTTTCATCGCCGCACCGATCTGCCCCACACCTCGGGCCTGCGCGAGAGCACGCTGCATGGGGTGCAGCTGGGGCTTGTGGGGACTGGTGTGCTGGCCTGGTTGCTGCTGGCCGATACGCGGGCGCTGGCGGTGTTGCTTGCCGTGCTGGCGGCCGCCCATGCGATCGCGGGGTATCTCGATACCGCCAGCGCGGATGGCCGGCGACGCATTAGTCCGGCCGAGCAGCATGTGCACAGCGTGCTGGATGTGGCACCGTGGCTGTTCGTGCTTTGGGTAGCCCATCACGCTGAACCGGCGTGGGCACTGCAATGGCGCCCGGCGCCGGCGCAGGACTGGGTGCTCACGCTGCTGCCGGCGATGGTGGTTGCGTTGTCATGGCTGTGGGAACTGCGGCACTGCCTGCGCGCAGACCGGTCTCTTTCGCGATGACCGCGTTGCGGCCGCCGACACGAGTATGAATGCAGCGGAGTGTGACCGGGTCACGGTACGTGTATACAGGCGCTGAACGGGAAGCACGATAGGCTCGATGTTTGTGGGAGCAGGAGCCGGAGCGTGCCGAACAGAGCCATCGTCTACATCAGTGAGGCCAGCGAGGGTTTCACGGCCGGGAAGCTGGAATCCCTGATGGCCGACGCCGCGCGTTTCAATCGAGGCGCGGGTGTAACCGGTGTGCTGCTGTTTGATGGGCAGCGGTTCCTGCAGTACATGGAAGGCCCACCGGATGGACTGGAGGTGGCCTACTCACGGGTGACGGGTGCCAGCAGCCATGGTGGCATCATCGAGTTGGCCCACGGTCGAGTCGGTCAGCGCCGGTTGCCGTTCTGGCCAATGCGATGCCTGCATACAGAGTCTGACATCCTGCGGGACATCGCCCGGGCGGACTGGACCAGCTTCATCCTGCGCGCTGCCGACGGTCACGAGGATGCAACGGCGATGGAGCGGCTGCTTGCCGTGGTCGAGCCCTACGCCCGCGCGGCCTGAGCCGTCGTCGGCGGCGCGTGTTTCGCTGCTGCACGATCTGGTTCAGCGCTGGCCTCCCGCCGCCGTATCGCTGCAGAGCGTCTGACGGACAGCGCGTTGCAGGCCCTCGATGTGGAACGGCTTGGCGACGAAGGGGGCACGCCGGTGGCGCGCAGGTACCAGCTGGTCGTACACCGCAGAGACGAAGAGGTAGGGAATCTTCAGTTCGGCCAGGCGGTCGGCTACCGGAAACACCACGCCATCGCGCAGTTCCACATCCAGCACCGCGCCATCGAACCGTTGACGGTCCAGCAGGCCGAGGGCGTCAAACACGCTGTAGGCATGGGTGACGTGGTCGCCACTGTCCTCAAGTGCCTGTTCCATCAGTGCCGCCAGATCGAACTGGTCCTCCACCAGAAGCAGATTGCAGGGAGGCTGGCCGGTCGTGCGAGGCATGAGGTAGGTCTATAGAGCCGTGGGGACGACAGTGTCCGCCGCAGGCCATCAAGGCGATGCGGAGATGATGTGGTGTCGACGCGAAGCCGCGCGTGCCGTGCAGGCAGCGTGCACGGATGGGCCGGCGACGTTGACGATGCCTTGGCGATCACTGTGGATACTGCCGCCGTCCCCGCACGAGGAGTCGCCCAATGAACGCTTCCGGATCCCTGTCTGCGCCCCAGGTGCTGCGCGTGGAAAGCATGCCGCTCGCCTGCGGTGGGACGGCAGTCGTCGTCGAACTTGACGGGGTGCCCTCCCGCGCCTGGATGAAGTCGCTGAAGCGGGCACTGCTGTTGGCAGACGGTCTCGACGGCGCACAGGCCAAGTTCGATGGCCGCTTCGTCTACGTGGTGGGCGTGGAGGCCGCGCAGCGTCGAGCCGAGCATCGGGTCATGCAGGTGCTGTCCGCTGCGGAGGGCCGGCCGGCCGCTGCCGCGCGCACGTACACGATGCCGCCTGCGGCTCCCTCATCCGTGCTGCAGGCCTGAGCGCGCATCGGCGGCAATGGACAGCACGACGCAAGGGTGTTAGCGCGGCATCGGCGTCATGTTGACGCGCCATTGGAAACCGCTCACGCATGACCACGTGCAGCTGATCGACACGCCTTCAGCATGATCCGCGGTGGCATGTTGCCCCGCACCGGAGTGTCGTGATGTCCGAGAAGACTACGGCTCGCAGCGAGCGCCTGCTGAAGTGGTTGCAGGACGCCTACGCAATGGAGCAGGAAGCCGAGACCATGATGAAGGCCATGGCCTCGCGTATCGAGAACTATCCCGCGCTGGCTGCGCGTATCGCCCAGCACGTTCAGGAGACCCAGCAGCAGGCTGCATCGCTGCGCCAGTGCATTGAATCACTGGGTGGCAGCGTGCCCACGGCCAAGGGCGTGTTCGCCAGCCTGACGGCCGCCATCCACGCGGCCGGAAACAGCCTGATGGAGGATGAGGTCGTGAAGGGTCTGGGTCTGTCCTTTGGTTTCGAGAATACCGAGATCGCCACGTACCGCGCCCTGATCATCGCCGCCGAGCGTGCCGGCGCTGCCGACATCGCTGCCGTGTGCGGGCAGATCCTGCAGGAGGAGGTTGCCATGGCGCGCTGGCTGGAAGATCACCAGGACGGCCTGGTCGGTGCCTTCCTCAACCGTGATGAAACCCCCGGTGCTGAAGCCAAGCGCTAGGACAGGGCGTGCCCGCTACTGGAGATTGCCATGTTTTTCCATCACAAAAAATTGATGTACACCGTACGCGTGCGTGCGTCGAACCCGCAGCTGGCCACGCTGATGCTGGAGCAGTTCGGCGGGCCGCAGGGCGAACTGGCGGCGGCCATGCGCTACTTCACCCAGGGACTGGCGGAGTGTGATCCCGGGCGCAAGGATCTGCTGATGGACATTGCCACGGAAGAGATCAGCCACCTGGAAATCATCGGCACCATCATCGCGCTGTTGAACCGCGGGCCCAAGGCGATACAGTCCGAGGCGTTGGCAGAGGCCGAGGACATGCGGCTGCTGGGGCAGAACAGCACCAGCCACACAGAGCAGATCCTCTACGGTGCCGGTCCTGCGCTGGTGAACTCCAGCGGGGTGCCGTGGACTGCCGCCTACATCGATACGATCGGTGACCCCAGTGCCGACCTGCGCTCCAACATTGCCGCCGAGGCCCGCGCCAAACTGGTCTATGAGCGCCTGATCAACGTCACCGACGATCCCGGCATCAAGGACGCACTGCGCTTCCTGATGACCCGCGAGGTGGCACATATGAAGTCATTCGAGAAGGCGCTGCACAGCATCCAGCCCAACTTCCCGCCCGGCAAGCTGCCCGGTGACCCGGCCTACACGGATCTGTACGTGGACCTGTCGCAGGGCGAAGGATCGGAGGGATTGCAGGGGAGCTGGAACAGCGGCGAGCTCTGGGAGCGCGTCGACGACCGCGATGCGCAGATGGCCCTGGATGGCGGCGACGGCAGCGCCTCGGTGGAACTGGACACACGTGAACAGGCTGCCGTGCAGGCGATGACGGTGCGCACGATGTCTGATCCAGAGGCGAGGCCGGCGACCGGTGCCGAGCTGGGTGCCGGTCCCGGCTCGGGTGCGCTGGATCTTCCGGCGCGCGAGCCATGATGCAGCGATGGGCGCGGCACCCTGTAACGGATACATGGCCGACAGAACGTACACAGCGAGGCCGCCGCCGCTTCACCCCCTGATCGCCATAAACGGTTCTCCGGAGGGAGACGAGTGACCATGAACGACCCGCGCCCACGCACCAGCCTGTGGCTGGAGATGATGCAGAGCCATCCCTGTCCGCCGGCACAGGGCGACCTGCGCACGCAGGTGCTGGTGGTGGGCGCGGGGATGACGGGCCTGCTGACTGCAGCCAGGCTTGCCGATTGCGGGTTGGACGTCGTGGTGGTGGACGCGGGACGCATTGCTTCGCGTAATACGGGTCTGTCGACGGGTAATCTGTATGCACCGGTTTCGAACATGGCGGATCTGGTCGCGCGCTGGGGAGGCGATGTCGTGTCCCGCGTGGTGCGGTGGCGCGCCCAGGCGATCCGTGCGATCGAACTGCTGGTCAGACGATACGACCTGCGTTGCGGTTTCGACCGGGTCCCGATGCAGTACGGAGTCCAGGGCCGGGACCGGCAGGCGACACTGCAGTTCGAGAGGGAGCTGCAGGCGTACACCTGCGCCGGCCTGCCGTGCCGGCATCGGCAGCACGGACTTCCGTTCACGCTGGGCCACGCCTTCACGCTCGAGGGGCAGGCGCAGTTCGACCCGGCTGCGTTCTGCACTGGACTTGCCATGCGATTGTCAGGCCGCGTCCGGATCCATGAGCACACCGCGTTGACCGCGCTCGATCCCGAGGCGGGTATCGCCAGCACACGGCATGGCTCGATCCGCGCCGACCATTTCGTACTCGCTACCCACTCACCTGCGGGCTTCAATCTCGTACAGGCAGAGATGGAGTGCTATCGCGAATACGCGGTGGCCGCGCCCGTCTCCGGGCCGCCCGCCGCCGGTATTCACTGGATTGCGGACCGGCACCGCTCCCTGCGGCGTGCCACCGGGCCGGACGGCGCGCCCTGGCTGGTGATGGTGGGTGAATCGCACCGCGTCGGAGAGACCCCCGCCACAGATCCCTGCGCAGCCCTCGAGGCGGATCTGCAGCACCATTTCGCTGTGTCAGGCCCATCCGTGAGCTGGTCGGCGCAGCAGTTCCGGCCGGCAGACCGGCTGCCCTTCATCGGCAACAGTGCCCATGACAACGTCTGGATAGCCTCCGGTTACGGTGCTGACGGCCTGACCTGGGCAGGTGTGGCGGCGCATGCCATCTGCGAGGGCATCCAGGGTGTGCAGACCGATGCGGCGCGATTGTTCAGTCCCATGCGGTTCACACCGCTGCGTTCGATTGCCGGATGGGCCCGCTGCAACGCGACCGTCGCCAAGCATATGATCGCGGACCGGATGCGGGCGACACACATGCGCACGGCGAACATCGCGCCAGGCGAGGGCGTGGTCGTCCAGGTGGGCGGCGATCATCTGGCCGTGCATCGCGACGACGCGGGCGATGTGCATGTGATGTCAGCGGTATGCCCGCATCTGAAGTGCCTGGTGCAGTGGAATGGGCTGGAGCGCAGCTGGGACTGCCCTTGTCACGGAAGCCGCTTCAGCGCGACCGGCGCATTGCTGGAAGGTCCGGCCCGGACGGGACTGGAGCCGCGCCGTTGATGTGAAGATGGGCGGGAACGTTGCCCGCCCATCCGCTGTTGCATCCGGTCACGACCGATCAGCGCTGCTGGCCGCCACGGTTATTGCCGCCGCGTTGCTGCTGTTGCTGTTGCTGACCGTCGCCCCGGTTTCCGCCGCCGCGGCTCGCCTGCCCGCCCTCGCGACCGATGTCGGCCATGTGCTGACGATCCTGGCTTACGGATTCGCCGCCCTTGCGGCCGGCTTCACGGGCTTCCTCCGGGCTGAACTCGTGTGCGTTGCCCGACTCATGCGCAGCGCGTCCGCCCTTAGCAGCGATGTCGCGCTGCTTGTCCTCGTCCATCGAAGCGAAGCCTCGGTTGCTGTTGCCCTGGTTCTGATTCTGGTTGGCCATGGAATGTCTCCAGTGTTGAGCCGTCGTATTGACGGCACCGACCATCATCCACATCCGCCGCTAGCCGGCGGTGCTTCATGCGGCAACACGATGTCGTCCGCGCTTGCCGTATTCCCCATGCCATCACCACGAGCGCACAGCCGGCCCCGCACTTGAACGCGGCTTGCACGCCGGAATCACCGCACCTTCGGTAGCAAGGACTAAGGTAGAGACCCCTGCAATCACCGGTGCCCCCATGCCTCTGCGTGCCATTGCCTATGCGAGCGAAGCCGTTGCCTCATTGAGCGCGGAACGGCTGCGCGGTCTCGTCAACGACGCGGTGGCATTCAATGAAGCAGCGGACATCACCGGCGTGCTTCTGTTCGATGGTCATCGCTTCCTTCAGTATCTGGAGGGGCCACAGCAGGGCGTGGACGCCGCGTGGCGGCGCATCCTCGACAGCAGCAGCCATCACAGTGTGGTCGAGCTCAACCGCGGTCGTATCGGTCGCCGCCAGTTCTCGCACTGGCGGATGGGTTGGCTGCAGGTGGAGCACACGGCACTCGGCAGGGTGGCCCTGTCTGACTGGACCGGGTTCGTGCGCAGCACGGCCAGCGGAATTCCGACCAGCGCGCTGGACAGGCTGCAGCTGTTGACGGCGCCTCTCCTGCGAGCCGATCAGGGCGGACCGATGATGCAGGCTGCGCCTGCTGGTGGGAGCGGGTCATGAGCGCTGGGGTGGAACCGCACCCTGCCGGAACGCGGATACGCATCGGTTGCGCAGGATGGTCCCTGTCGGCGGCGGATCGCTCCAGTTTCGGTGGAGGTGATAGTCTGCTGCAGCGCTACGCCACGCGCCTTTCTCTGGTCGAGATCAACTCCTCGTTCTATCGCCCGCACCTGCCCCAGACCTATCGGCGCTGGGCCGCTTCCGTTTCGGACGATTTCCGCTTCACGGTGAAGATGCCGCGTTCCATCTCGCACGAGCAGCGGCTGCGCGGTGCCGGCCCGCTGCTCGACCCGTTCCTGGCTGCGGTGGAAGAACTCGGCAGCCGGTTGGGTGCGCTGCTGTTGCAGTTGCCTCCCAGCCTGGCGTACGAGCCGCAGCACGTCGAACCGTTTCTGCACGATCTGCGTCGGCGCACGCGCAGGCAGGTGGCGTGCGAGCCTCGACATCCGTCCTGGTTCAGTGCCGAGGTGGATGCGCTGCTGGCGGTCCATGACATCGCGCGCGTGGCGGCGGACCCGGCGCGGGTCGCGCAGGCGGGCGAGCCGGGCGGGGCCCGCGGCTGGAGCTATTGGCGATGGCACGGCCAGCCGGATATCTATCGCAGCGCTTATGACGAGACCACACTGGCACGGCTGGCCGGGCTGCTCAGGGACCGCGCGCGTGCCGGCCATTGCGCCTGGATGATCCTGGACAACACGGCGCAGGGCCATGCGGTCAGCAATGCACTGCGATTGCAGGCACTGCTCGGAGAACACGGCCATGCCTGAAGGCCCTTCCATCGTGCTGCTGCGCGAGGCCGCCGAGATGTTCACCGGCCAGATACTGCGACATGTCGGGGGCAACAGCCGGATTGACCTGTCCATGCTTGCAGGGCAGCGCGTGCGATCCGTGCGTAGTTGGGGGAAGCACTTCCTGCTGGAGTTCGGCACGCATACCTTGCGGATCCATCTGATGCTGTTCGGCAGCTGGCGTATCGATGAGCGCAAGCCTTCGCCTCCGCGCGTATCGCTGAGGTTCGATGCCGGCGAACTGAACCTCTATGCCTGTTCGGTCAAACTCATCGACGGCCCGTTGGAAGAAGCCTACGACTGGCGCACCGATGTGATGAGCGATGCGTGGGACCCCCGGCTCGCGCGCCGCCGCCTGAAAGCGATGGCTGACGTCCTGGTGTGCGACGCACTGCTGGACCAGAACGTTTTTGCCGGCGTTGGCAACATCATCAAGAACGAAGTGCTGTTCCGGATCGGCGTACACCCGGCCACGCGTGTGGGTGACCTGCCGCCGCGCAGGCTGGGATCACTGATCCGCGAAGCCAGGACCTACAGCTACGAGTTCCTGGAATGGAAGCGTCGCCACGAGCTCAAGAGGCACTGGCAGGTGCATGCCAAACGCAGCTGTCCGCGATGTGGCGGCCCCGTCAGCAAGCAGTATCTGGGCAGAACCCGGCGACGCAGCTTTTTCTGTCCCCGCGATCAGGTCCTGTTCGGCGATCCCGGGCCGGCCGGTATCCGCCAGCGGTGATCAACAGGGGGGAGGGAGGGGGGCCTGCCTCTGGCGATGCCGCGCCAACACCTGCCCAAGCAGAGCCGTCGCCAACAGAAGCAGATTGGTCACCACGAAGACGCTGCTGCCCAGCATCAGGCTGTAGAGGGTGAACAGCGCCGAGGCCACCATCTGGCCTGCGAACAACCATCGTGACAGTGTCTCGGGATGTGGCGAACGCCACTGCTTGACCATCTGCCTGAGCAAGGTGGCGACCAGCACAAGGGTCGCCATCCAGCCGATGATATCCGGATGCATCGGGATCTCCTGTTGCCGCCGCCGTCCCTGGCGGCGTATTGCAGCGGAACTCAGGCGGCCTGTGCTGCCTTGGCGTTGCCACCCCCCTTGGCCAGCAGGGTCAACTTCTCGTCGGTCGACTTTTCTTCGGCCAGTGTTTCCAGCAGCAGGGGGAGCGCGTCCTTGTAGTCCAGCTGCTTGGCCAGCGCGGCGATGGTGCCGTACGACGCGATCTCGTAGTGCTCGACTTTCTGGGCGCCACCGATCAGTGCGGCATCACGCACCGGTCCCTTGTCGATGCTGTCGATGACTTCCTTGCCTTCCTCCACCAGCCCTTCCATCGCTGCACACTTGATGCGCTTGAGACGGATGCCCAGCGTCTCGACCACCTGGTCGATCCGCTCGATCTGGCCCTGGGTTTCCTCCAGATGGGTTTCGAAGGCGGCGGCGAGATCCGGATTCTCGGCCGCACGGGCAAGGCGGGGCAGGGCTTTGGTCAGCTGCTTCTCGGCGCTGTAGATGTCCGAAAGTTCGTGGATGAACAGGTCTTCGGCAGTCTTGATGGCCATGTGCGGCTCCAGTCGGGAAGGAAGGATGACCGTAGCGGGCCCGGCGTTGATGCCCGGCGTACAGGCGGTGAGCGCGATATCGCTGTTCACCGGCATGGTCCATGCAGGGCCCTCACATGTGCACGCGCGATGCACATGGCGTGCACGTGCCGACGCTGACGTATGCATCAGGCTGCCAGCGTCCGAATCGACAGGAGAAAACACGATGAACACGCCAGGAAAGCCGACGCCGAGCTGGCGCCAGGGGAAAGTGCTGCTGGGAGTGCTGGCGGCCGTGCTGGTGATCACCGGGATCATCCTTTTCGTGCCCTGGTAGCGGCGGTCAGTCCGCGTTGAGCGACGTGATGCATGCATCAAACGACGCTCACCCCAGGGCCACAGCCCTTTGGCCAAGGTAGTGATGCAGGCAACGCACACCGTTGTCCGTTCCCAACGAATCTGAACTTCAGGAGCAGAACATGAGCACCCAGTCCACCATCGAACATCGTCTCAACGACCTGATCGAGATCGCACGCGACGGCAAGTCGTTCTACGAAGAGGCGGCCACGAAGGTGAAGGACGCCGAGCTGGCGGCACTGTTCACCCGCATTGCCGGCGTCAAGGGCCGCATCGTGTCGGCACTCAGTGGCGCGGTTGCGGCCACCGGTGGCAAGCCTGCAGAGCACGGCACCCTGGTCGGCTCGATGCAGCAGTTCTACGGCAAGGTGCGCGCAGCGTTCGGCGATACCAACTATGGCTATGTGGCCGAGCTGGAAGAATCGGAAGACCGCCTGCTGGCAGCTTTCAAGGACGCGCTGAAGGATGAGGGCCTGCCGCCGGCGGTACGCCAGGAAGTGACTCAGCTGCTGCCGGAAGTGCAGGAATGCCACAACGTGATGCGTGCGCGGAAGCACGCGATGAAGGCAGCCTGATCGCGCGGGCTGCATTCGTCGGAGAAAAAAGGGGCGGCCCCAGGCCGCCCCAATGCTCTTCAGAAGGTAAGTTGAACGTGGATCAGAAGCGCACGGACCAGCGCGCCGTAGCGCCGTGGTCACGGCTCTCGCTGCCGAACTGGCCGCTGTAGCCCAGTTCCAGCGACTGCCGCGGGGTCAGCCACGCGGACAGCCCCAGCTCGGCCACGACAGCGCTGTCGGCGATCGGCGCGCCGCTGACGGCGAATGCGCTGCCACCGTTGGCGAAGGCGAGGTTGGCCACCTGGCTGCGGTCGCCGGAGGCCCGGCGATAACCCACCGCGCCACGCAGGTGCAGCCAGCTGTCCTGCTGGAAGGATGCCTTCAGACCCTTGTCGAAGCGCAGCCCGGCGGTCGCCACGGTAGTGCGGGTGTCTTCCACTTTGCCCTGCAGTGCGGCGGCGCCGCCCCGCTCGTTGATGCGCTTCAGGTCCACTTCGACGCGGGCAACCTGCAGGTAGGGCTCCAGGCCGCCTTCAGCAGAGCCGAAACGATAGCCGGCTTCGAGGAAAGCCTGGCGGGTACGGGCGTCATAACGGCCGGTGAGCGTGTCGCTGAATCCTGCGAACGCCAGCTCGCGGGTGCTCTCTGCCTCGTGCTTGCTCCAGGCCACGCCACCGCGCAGACCGAAGCCGCCCCAGCTGTGGCTGGCGTAGGCACCGAAGTGGGTGTTGTCGATCTTCGACTTGGCACGGCGGTCGCGTTGCTTGACGTCGGTACGGCCGGTGCCGGCCAGTACGCCGGCCTGCCAGCCATCGAACTCGCGGTCGATACCGACCAGCAGGCCGTTGCTGTTGGCATCCGTGCGCGCGGTTTCGACATCGCCATCGAGCTTGCCGTTGCCGCCGATCGCCTGTACCCACGCACCGGTCGCGTCGCCGGTGCTGCCCGGCGACGCATCGCCCGCACGCCGCGACAAGGCTGCATCACGCACGTAGCGGCTGCTCTCGACCAGCACCAGCGGCGTGGCGGCATGCAGCTCGCCGCTCAGGCCGTCCAGCGCGGCACCGACCTGGGCGGGGAACAGCTGGGTCAGCGGTCGGGGCAGGCCCTGGTTGATCGCCAGGCCGTCGGCTACGCCAGCGACGGCGCGCTGGTTGCGCGTGGTGGCCGCGGTGGCCAGCAGCGCACCCCGGGCCACGTCGATGCGTGCACCATTGGCGCTGTAGGCCAGGCTGAACTGCAGGAACGGCGAGAATGCACTGAAGTCGGTACGGGCGAACTGACCGTTGATGCCACCGTCGGCGCGCAGGATGTTGAACTGCTCACCCAGGTAGTACACACCCGGTTCGGGCAGCGCGACCAGCGTGCCGTCCAGCGTGGCGGTACCGGTGACGTGCAGCTGGTCGCTGCGGCCTCCCGGCGCCAGTTCAGACGCAAACACGCCGGTAGCGCCCTGCGCGTAGTCACCGTTGACTGTCAGGGTGCCGATCGAATTGCCCGGCGCGATGATGCCGTCGACCCGGGTGGCACCCAGGGTGCCGACACCCTTCAGCAGGCCGTTGGCGCCCACGGTGGTATTACCGCCGGTCTGCGTGCCGTTGAAGGAGACCACGCCGCCATCGACCACCAGGTTGCTGTGGTCAAGCACGCCGCCGGCGCTGACCGTGCTGACGCCGCCGGTGGTGTTCAGGGCGGTGGAAACCAGCGAGCCGTTGAGCAGGAACTGGCCGCCCTTCACCTCCACTGCCGAGGTGAGCGAGTTGGCGCCATTCAGTTCCAGGACGCCATCGTTCACCACCGCACCGTTGAAGCTGTTGTCGCCGCTCAGGCGCAGCCAGCCGATGCCGGACTTGGTCAGCTTGCCGGGGCCACCGATGTCGTTGGTCCAGTCATCCCAGGCCTCGCCTTCCCAGACCTTCAGTCCACCGGCCTTCTGGTTCATCACCACATCGGTGTCCACGCGCAGCGAGCCGAAGCCTTCGATGGCCTTGCGCAGGTCGACCATGCCCCAGCCGTAGATCTCATCGATGCCCGGATCGCCCAGATCGCGGGCGGTGGTCAGCAGCACGTCGCGGACCTGTGCGCTGTCCAGGTAGGGGAAGCGCTCAAACAGCAGCCCGAGAGCGCCGGTGATGTGCGGGGCTGCCATCGAGGTGCCCGTCTTCAGGCCGTAGGTGTACTCGGTGTTCTCGCTGTCGATGATCAGCCGCAGGTACTCGCTGGTTTCCTCGATGCGTCCCTGGATCTCACCGGAGACGATGGTGCTGGCGATGTCGGTGCCCGGGGCGGAGATGCACCAGTTGGCGGCGGCACCGCAGATGCTGGAGCTGTCGTCGAGCACATAGTCGGTTTCGCCATCGTCGGCGACCGGCTGGCGCACGTTGGCCACGGCCAGCCAGTAGGGTTCGATCTCCGGCTTCCAGCGGGGCAGGGCTGCAGTGATGCCCGCGACGGCGCCGCTGCCGTTGCCTGCCGACCATACCTGGATCAGGGTCGACCCCGGGGCAGCGTCGCTGCCTGCATAGATGCTGCCGTAGACGTCGTAATCCGCGCCAATCGCGGCGTACTGGCGGTCGAGCGCCGCGGCACTCATGTTGCGGGTCGAGATGCCCCAGCTGTGGTTGATGGCGCGCACGCCCTGCGCCTGGATCTGCGCATACATATCCAGTACGGCGTCGTCGTCCGGGTCGGTGCGGTACACCGCGCGCGGGCGATAGAAGCCATCCGGATCCAGGCGCCACTCATAGTAGGTGTCACCGAACACGCGCGCTGCCGTCAGGTCGGCACCGAAGGCCACGCCATGCATGCCAGTTCCGTCGCGGTTGGCGCCGATGGTGCCCAGCACGTGGGTGCCATGGTCGGCGTAGCTGAAACCGTAGGGCAGGCCGGCCGCGATCAGACGACCGGCGAGCGCCGCCGGCACCCCGGCACCGAGGCCGTAATAGTTGTAGCCGGGTTGTTCGCCGCGGGTCTGCGAGCAGGCCCCTTCGCCGGCGACGATCCCCGCCGTCGCGCAGTCCGGGCCGATGGTGATGCTGGTGGTGTTGCGGCCGGCGAATTCCGGGTGGGCCAGCGCCGAGCCGGAATCGAACAGCGCCAGGCGTACGCCCTGGCCGGTCAGGCCGCGGGCATAGGCATGGTCGGCCCCCATCGCGGCAAGGCCCCAGTCGGCATTGAACTCGTCGCTGTGCCAACTGGCGGCATCGCCCGCGTTGCCCAGGACCGGGGTGGACGTGGCCTGCGCCGAAGGACCAACGGTTGCGTCCGTCTGTGCATGGCCCGGCTGGGCCCACGCCGCCTGCAGCTGGCGCTGCTGCTGCCAGGCATCGAGTGAATCGGAGGCCATCGCCGGCAGGGCGGCTGCCAGTAGCAGGGAGCTGGCCACCGCGAGTGCCAGCGGGCGTTGCAAGGGGGAACGGGAGCGGGACGAACGGCCATGCAGCGGGTGATTCATCAGGCAAACTTCCTTGATTGACGGTCTACCCAGCCGCTAACTGTCCTGAATGCGTTTCACCCCCAGCGATGTGACGGGAATTTTGTTAACGCGTTAATGTTTCGTGACGGAAGCCACACTTTTCGCACCCTGCCGCATCAGTCTGTGCACGCGTCCCTGAAGATTGACGGTGTGCCGGCCGGTCGCGCAGTTTCGTTTTTGCCCCTCATTGAACAGGAACGTCATGGCTGTCAGACGCATCGTCGCCAACATCGCCACGCCCGATCCGGCGCGCGCCGCCGCGTTCTACGGTGGCATCCTCGGCATGCCGGTGGTGATGGATCATGGCTGGATCGTCACCTACGCCGGGCAGGACACTGCACCTGCGCAGCTCAGTTTCGCCAGCGAGGGCGGATCGGGTACGCCGGTGCCGGACCTGTCGATCGAGGTGGACGATCTGGATGACGTCCTGCAACGGATCCGCAGCGCCGGCATCGACGTCGTGTATGGCCCCGTCGAGGAGCCATGGGGCGTGCGTCGGTTCTTCGTCCGCGACCCGTTCGGGCGCCTGCTGAACCTCCTCAGCCACGGCTGAGGTGCGTCGCTCAGTCCTGCTGACCCGGTTCGTCGCGGCCCTGTGGACCTTGATCGGACTGCTGGCGCTGCTGTTGTGCGCGGGCGTGGCGTGCATGCCCGCCTTCGCGACCGATCGCGGCCATGTGCTGGCGATCGCGGCTGATGGCTTCGCCTCCTTTGCGGCCGGCAATGCGCGCCTCGGCGGGACTGAATTCATGGGCGTTGCCGGAGGCATGGGCGGCGCGCCCACCCTTGGCGGCGATCGCGCGCTGCATGCGCTGGTCCATCGACGCGAACCCGCGGTTGCTGCTGGCCATAGGGGATCTCTCTTGGCGTGGCGGAGCCTCATGCTTGCCGACGGCAGGCTAACGGTACGTCCGCAGATGGCGCGTGGTCTTCACGTTCTGCCTGCCTGTCGTTGACGCTGCACTTGCGCAGCGCCGCTATCGCCCTGGACACAGGCCACGCCTAGAATCGGTTCATCCCGGTAGCTCCCGGGCGCTGTTGAGTGAATGGACTCAATGAAGATTCTGTTGACCGGAAGTTCCGGGCGGATCGGGCGCGCGATCTTCGGCGCGTTGGCGGCCACCCATGAAGTCATCGGGCTGGATCGCAGCCCGTTCGCCACCACACGCATCATTGCCGATGTCACCAACACGAAGGCACTGGAGCGTGCCGTGCGCGGCGTGGATGCGGTGATCCACACCGCTGCGCTGCATGCACCGCATGTCGGGCTGGTGCCGGACACGGTGTTCCAGCAGATCAACGTGGAGGCGACCGCGCAGCTGCTGCGGCTGGCGCGTGACGCCGGCGTCGGACGCTTCGTGTTGACCAGCACCACCGCCCTCTATGGCCATGCCGTGGTGGCAGGCGGTTGTCGCTGGATCGACGAAGACACTGAACCCCTGCCCAGGACCATCTACCACCGCACCAAGCTGCAGGCCGAGGCGCTGGCCGAAGCCGCGGCATCGGAGGCGTTCGCCGTGCGCGTGCTGCGCATGGGCCGCTGCTTCCCCGAGCCTCCCGAGCGCATGGCGATGTTCCGCCTGCACCGGGGCCTGGATGCACGCGATGTGGCCAGCGCGCATGCCGCGCTGCTGCACAACGGGGGCGCACCGTTCCAGCGCTACATCGCCTGCGCGCCGACCCCCTTCCGGCGCGAGGACTGCCTGGAACTGGCCACCCAGCCACGCCGGGTGCTGGCGCGGCGCGCACCGCAGCTGCTGGCCGAGTTCGAGCGCCGCGGCTGGCCACTGCCGCTGAGCATCGACCGCGTGTACGACGGCAGCCGTGCGGTTGCGGTGCTGGGCTGGCAGCCGCGCTACGGTCCGGACGATGTACTGCAGCAGTACGCGGCAGGCAGCATCGAAGTGCTGCCACGCACGCAGTGGTTGAAGGACCGGGTGGTCGAGTAGGTTCGCCGCACGTATGAGCCATCCCAAACTGAGTGCATTCAGCTTGACGCAGGGCAACGACTCAACCCCGCCGCGGAACGGCCGCTAACCCGGTGCGCCCTTGCGGTGCCGGGCATCGCCCGGCTCAGACAGGTCGCCGCGCGAGGGATCGCGCACCAGCGCGGCGCCAACGCGGTGCCGGATGTCCTGACCTGCCTTGCGGACCCTCCCATGCCGTCTTCCCGCTCCGCCGCTGCCCGTCGTCCGGGCAGCATCGCCCACAAGCTGATGCTGGGCACCGCTGCCATCGCGCTGTTGTGCTTCGGCCTGACCGCCTTTCTGATCTACCGCCAGGCCAGTGCCAGCCTGATCAACGCGTCGCGGCAGACCATGGCCAGCGAGGCGCATGCCGAAGCGCGCCAGGTTGCGGCCGATCTGGGCACCGCCTTCGCCAGCAACGATGCCATGGTCGAGGCCGTCCTGGCCCAGCGCGCGCGGGGCGACCAGCCTGATCGTGCCAGCCTGGCGGCCGTGCTCGGCGAACAGCTGCGCGCGCACCCGGAGTGGCTGGGCAAGAGCACCATGTGGGAGGCCGATGCCTTCGATGGCAGGGACGCGGAGTTCGTCAACAGCGAGGCCCATGACGCCACCGGTCGCTACATGAGCTACTGGGCCTGGCAGGATGGCAAACCGCAGCAGTCGGTGATGACCGACTACACCGAAACCGCCAGCGGGTCCGGTGACTGGTACATGGGGCCGAGCCGCGACAAGCTGCCCAAGGTGAGCGAGCCCTATGCCTATGAGATCGCCGGCCAGAAGGTGCTGATGAGCACCCTGAGCACGCCCATCGTGGAGAACGGCACGTTCCTCGGCGTGTTCACCGTCGATTTCTCGCTGGCGGCACTGCAGAAGCATCTGGCGACGCTTGCGCCGATGGGAGCAGGCCGCGTTGAACTGCTTTCGCCCAAGGGCGTAGTCCTGGCTTCGGCCGACGCCGCCGAGATCGGCAAGCCGCGCACCGATGCCTTCACCCGCGACATGCTGGCCGGAATCGCGGCCGACAGGACCGTCGAAGCGTTCGAGCCGGATGGCGCCGGCAATGTGCGCCTGTACGTGCCACTGCGGGTTGGCGATGCCCCGCAGCGCTTCGCGCTGGGTGTGGTGGTGCCGCATGCCATTATCGTGGCCGAGGCTCGCCAGCTGCTGTGGCTGACGCTGCTGGTCGGCGTGCTGGCCGCGCTGACATTGAGCGCCGGTGTCTACCTGCTGCTGCGTCACCTGGCGATCCGGCCGCTGGCGCAGGCGGTACGCATTGCAGGTGACGTGGCGGCGGGCAAGCTGGACACCGCGCTGCCGGCGCGCGGCAACGATGAGGTCGGGCGCCTGCTCGAGGCGATGCAGGGCATGCGGGGACAGCTGCAGGCTGTGATGGCGGCGCAGGCGGAGATGGCACGCCGCCATGATGCGGGCGAGCTCAGTTACCGGATGGACGCGGCGGCCTTCCCGGGGGAGTACGGTCGCATGGTGGCCGACAGCAATCAGCTGGTGGCGTCCAGCAATGCGGTCACCCAGCGGCTGGTGGACGTGATGCAGCGCTACGCGGTGGGCGATCTGAGCGTGGACATGGAGCCGCTGCCGGGCGAGAAGGCGGTGTTCACCGCCGCCATGGCCACCACCAAGAGCAACCTTGCGGCGATCAACGAGCAGATCCAGCAGCTGGCCGCCGCTGCTGCCGCCGGCGACTTTGCCGTGCGTGGTGACAGTGAGCGGTTCGAGCACGATTTCCGCCGCATGGTGACCACACTGAACGCGATGATGCGGGCCAGCGACCACAACCTCGCGGCGCTTTCCACGCTGCTGCGCGCCATCGCCGCCGGCGATCTCAGTGCACGCATGCAGGGCGACTTCCATGGTGTGTTCGCGGTGATGCGCGACGATGCCAACAGCACCGCGCAACAGCTGACCCATATCGTCGGCCAGATCCAGCAGTCAGCGGCGAGCATCCGCCTGGCGGCCGGCGAGATCGCCGCGGGCAACAGCGATCTGTCGCGTCGCACAGAACTGCAGGCGGCCAACCTGGAAGAAACGGCAGCGTCGATGGAGGAGTTGACCTCCACCGTGCGCCAGAATGCCGATCATGCCCTGCAGGCGAACACGTTGGCCGCATCGGCGGCGGACGTGGCCAGCGAAGGCGGAAAGGTGGTCGGCCAGGTGGTACAGACCATGCAGCAGATCGAAACCTCATCGCAGCGCATCGCCGAGATCATCTCGGTGATCGACGGCATCGCCTTCCAGACCAACATCCTGGCCCTGAACGCCGCCGTTGAGGCCGCGCGTGCGGGCGAGCAGGGACGCGGCTTCGCCGTGGTGGCCAGCGAAGTGCGTGCGCTGGCCCAGCGCTCGGCCGCAGCGGCGAAGGAAATCAAGGGACTGATCGACGCATCGGTGGCCCAGGTCGGCAGCGGTGCGCAGCTGGTGCACCGCGCAGGCAACACCATGCAGGAGATCGTCGGCCAGG